>JAOUFO010000138.1 GCA_029858165.1 Deltaproteobacteria bacterium
CACCCCCCCCCCGCCAAACCCCAAGGCCGCCACCGCCATCATCCAAAACGCCGCCGGAGAAGCCGCCAACATCTGGCCCGCAAGATACACCAGGGGTTTTTCCAGGTTCAGCCCTTCGTTTTGATGGCGGGAAACCAGATTGAACTGAAAGGTCATCCAATCGTGGGTGGCGTTCCAGTACAAAAAAGGGGCAAACACCAGCAAAGCCAGCCCGAAGGCCAGATAAGGCTCCTTGGTGATCCACTGCCGCCGATGGCGGGGGTGGGCCAACAACCAGGCCCCGACGGAGGGAAAAAACAAAAAGGCAAAAAATTTGGATAACAGCATCCCCCCCAGGGCCAGCCCCGCCCCGTACCAATATCCCCGCCGTCCATCCACCACCGCCTGTTTCACCCCCCAGGCGGCCAGCGCCCAAAAGAAAATCAACCCCCTGTCGGTGGTGATCATAGAGCCGAACACCACCGACAGGGGCAGCAAGGCGTACAACCCCCCGGCCCACAGGGCAAACCGTTTGCCCCCCAGTTCGTACCCCATGCGCCACACCAAAGCCACGGTAGCCATTTGCAGCACAATGGCGGGCAACCGCACGCTGAATTCATGGGTGCCAAACAGCCAGGTGGATGCCCCGATGAGCCAGGCCACCATGGGGGGGTGGGAATAATATGCCAGGTCCGGGTGGCGGGACCATTCCCAATAAAACGCCTCATCTCCGCTTAACGGGGGCACCCCCGCCAACAAGGATTGAAAACAAAACACCCCGGCCAGCAACACGGGAAGAGGGTAACGGGCTGCAAGGTTGAGAAGGGGGGTTAGCAGGGCACGCAACATATAAGGGTTGTTTCGGCGGTGATGGGGTTCCCCTGACAAAGAGCCGGGGGAAACCCTGTTTTTCACAGGGTGGATTGAATGGATTGAATCACTTCCCCCAGGTCCGCTTTCAGGTTGCTTGTGGGCTGGTAGCCCAGGTCCCGGCTGATGGCGGCGATGGAGGCAATGGAGTTTTTCAGTTCCCCCGCCACTTCGGGCTGATGGACGGGCTGGATGGCCGGATTGATTTGTTGCGCCAGAAGCTCCGCCACCTGATTGACACTGTGGGGCACACCGGTGCCTACATTGTAGATGCGGCCCGTCAGGGGGCGTTTCATGGCCAGGATATTGGCCTGCACAATATCCCGCACCGACACGAAATCCCGCATTTGGCAGCCATCCCCAAAGATGGCGGGGACCTTCCCCTGCAAAAGCAGTTTGGTGAAAATGGTGATCACCCCCACATAGGGGGTAAAGGTCTGGTTGGTGCCATAGGTGTTGAAATACCGCAGCACCAGGGCATCAATGCCCAACTGGCGGCACACCAGAAAGGTGTAGGCCTCGGCGGCCAGCTTCGCCACCCCATAGGGGGAGGCGGGGGCCAGGGAATGGTTTTCCGGCACGGGGGTGGCATCCGGGCTGTCGGCATACACCGCCATGGAGGAGGCCAGCAAAAATTTTTTAACCCGGCTGCCCTTGAGGGATTGCAACACATTCAGCGCCCCCATGATGTTCTGGTCGGCGTCTTCCAAAAACTCATCCACACTGGCCCGGATGGACACCTTGGCCGCCAGATGAAACACCACGTCCACTCCCTCCAAAGCGGCTTTCACATCCCCCGGGTTGCGGATATCCCCCCGCAGCAACACCGCCTGGTCAGGCAGATTTTCGGGCTTGCCGGTGGACAGATTGTCCAGGACGTTTACCTCCAGCCCCTCGGCCACCAGTCCTTTGCAAAGGTGTGATCCGATAAACCCCGCCCCTCCGGTGACCAGGGCTTTTTTATACCGAACAGTGTCAACGGAAGAGGAGATCATGACTCCCCCCTGGCCGGAACCATCCGCTCCGGGGTGACAATCATTCCTTCCAGGGGGGTGGACTGGGTGATGACCGATCCGGCGAAGATCACCGAGTCCTGAACCCGGATGGGATGGTGAAACACCACATTGTCGCCGACCACGCTGTTGTCCACCTCTGTTCCGGGGGGCAGGCGGATGTTTTCTCCCAACAAAAAGGGAAGTCCCTGCCGTTTGAGTTCATACAGGTTGATTTCATGCAGGTCGCTGGCAAAGGTCAGGTTCAGGTCTTCCTCCACCAGGGGCAGATGGGTGACATGGTAGCCATCATCTATGAACATTTGGATGGAATCGGTGATTTCGTATTCATCCCGGATGGCGGTGCGGGGGGTGCGCCGGATGGCGTCAAACACCGGCAGGGTAAACAGATACAGGCCGCAACCCTTCAGGTTGTTTTCTATATAACGGGGTTTTTCCACCACCCGCTTTACCCGGTTGGTGCCCTCATGACAAATGACCGCATAGTTGCGTTTGATGGCATCATGGCTGGCTTCAATTTTGGTGGCCAGCACGGCATCGGCTTTTTGATCTTTCAAGGCCCCCATCAAAGGGGACATATCGGTGGGCAAAAAGAAAATATCCCCCAAAAACAGCAAAAAAGGGCGGGTGATGTGGCGTTCCAACTGGCCCAGGGCGTGGGCGATCCCCAGCAGGGAGGGTTGGTCCACATAGGTGATGCGGGCGCCAAAACGGGTGCCGTCCCCGATCACCCTGGCGATTTCCACCCCCAGGTGGCCGATGACCACCATGATATCGGTAATGCCCGCCTCCACCATGGTGCGGATCTGGTATTCCATGATGGGCCGGTTGAGGATGGGCAGCAGGGGCTTGGGACTGTTTTCGGAAAACGGTCGGATCCGGGAGCCTTTTCCCGCGGCCAGAATCACCCCTTGAAATTCACTCGTCATTTGGATGGGCTTCCTGGTTGGTGCCGGTAAGGGGGTTCAGGGCCGTGCCAGACAAAAGCCCCATCCCCGGTTTGCTACAATTTGTTCAACACCCGCTTGCGGTACAGACGCACTTTGCAGGCCAGATACATAAAAAACTGAAGGGCGTTCCAGCCGGTTTTAAACAACTTGAGTTTGGATGCCCCGGCGGTGCGGTCCAGATGAATCACCCCCACCTCCGCCAGGGAATACCCCCCCTCCTTCACCTTCACACAGATTTCGGTGGGGGTGGGGTATCCCATGGCCTCCAGATGAAGGGAACGCAACACCTCCCCCCGCACCAGTTTCTGGGCGCAGTTGGTATCTTTCAGCCGCAAGCCGAACATCACCCGCACCATCAGGTTCATAATCCGGTCGGCAATCACCCTTAAAAAGGTGTCTTTTTTGCCCATCCGGCAGCCGGTGACACAGTCGGCCCCGGTGGATTCCTGAACGGCCTTCAGCTTGGCGTATTCATCCGGGTCAAACTGCCCGTCGGAATCCATGGTCATCACCCATTGACCGGTGGTGGCCCGGATGGCGCACCCCAGGGCGTGGCCGTACCCCCCGTTTACCGGATTGTGCACATGAACCAGAAATGGGAACTCTCCGGTCAGCCGGTTCAAAATCCCGGTGGTGCCGTCCAGGCTGCCGTCATTGCAAACCACGATCTGCCCGGTCAGGTTTTGCCGTTGGAACATATCCGCCCAGTCGCGCACCACGGCTTCTATGTTTTCCTCCTCATTAAAACAGGGGGCGGCGATGGATAGCGCAGGAGAGGGGAAATGTTGAGCCATGTGCCCGAAAAGAAAAGGAAATCAGAAAACCGGCGGATCACCAGCCGTCGGGGGATACCCCAGCCCCGCAGGACAACCCAGCCCCGCAGGAACAAAATGAAGGCCGCCCCCAAAGCAAATGGGGTTGTGAAGCACAACGGGGGGAAAAGGCCTGAGAAAACTATGCCAAAAAAGGAACGGTTTGACAAAAGATAAGGCCCCGAAAGAGAAAGCCCGCAGGAATGTATCCCCTGGAAAAGGGGACAGGGCTATCCGAACACCGGGGGGGGCCATTCCATCCCCGGCCGGTTGAACAGTTCTTCCGCCAGTTCTTCCGACGGCCGGGTGGTGTTCACCACCACATGGCGGCCGGGGGGGAATCCCTCCACCGGCTCAAAAGCCGCTTTCTGGGGGGAAAGCAGTTCCGGGCGGCCATCCGAAGGGCCGCCCCCCCGCAGATAGCGGGCTTTCAGCCGGGCCAGGGCGGCCTCATCCTCCAGTTTGCATTCCACCAGCCACACCTCGGCCCCGAACCGGCGGGCCAGGGCCAGGGCCGCCAGCCTGTGGGCCTGTCGGGCAAACGACCCATCCAGAACCACGGACCGGCCCATGGCCATCTGCCGGGCAGCCCGGGCCATCATTTCGGCATAGGTGCGTTCGGTCCATTCCGGGGTGTAGATTCCCTCCCCCCATGGGCTTTCCCGGCGGGCTGCCCCGCCATCCGCTTCTAAATCTTCAGTCAGAACCCCGGCGGCCAGTTGTTTGCGCACCACATCCGAATTGATCACCGGCAGTTCCGCCGTTTCGTGGTTCTGTTGGCCTTCCTCCCGGTTCCAGCGGGATAGGACGGCATGGGCGAATGCCGCGGCCAGACTGCTTTTTCCGCTACCCATCAATCCGGTCATCAACACCAGGGCGGGGGGGGCTGCCCGGCGGGCGAAGGTCAGCGCCAGATGAAAAAAGCTTCTTGCCCGGGTGGTGATGGTCTGAACTTCCGCCGGGGTCAGGCTGGTGTCCTTCAGGCGGAAACCCAACACCTTGCCCCGCACCGCGGCCCGGTAGGCGCAGTAAAACCCCATCAAAGGCAATGCCTGGCTGTCCCCGGTGGTTTCCACATAACGGGCCATCAGCCTCCGGCTTAAATCGGGATGGCCCAACACCGCCAGGTCCATCAGCAAAAAAGCCAGATCGTTGGCCGCATCCCCATAGCGAAACCGGTCGGTAAATTCCACACAGTCAATGATGTTGAATTCCGCCCCGCCCCCCGGCTTCAGGATGGTCTGAATGTGTTCGGCCCGCAGGTCCCCATGGCCGTGAACCACGTGACCGGAAGCCGCCCGGCCTTCCAACAGCCCCTGATGGCAGGCCAAAAAATCATGGACCCGTTGCCGCAGTTCTTTCTGTTCCGCCGGTTCCAGGGTGCGGCCCACAAACGGTTCCACCTGGGCGAAATTTTCATCCCAGTTGCCGCGGATGGTTTGAGGCAGACCGAAATGGACTTTGTCCGCTTCCGCCGGATTGTCCCGGTGAAACCGGGCCAGATGGTCCGCCAAATCCTCCATCAAAGCCTCCATTTCCCGGATGGAGCCATTCCCCGCAATCGGCAGGCCCTGCATCCGCCCCGCCAGGATGCTATCCAGCCGACCCGTCAGGATGCTATCAAGCATTGTTTCGCGGGGCAGGCGCACCATCACCACCGCGTAATCCACCACCCGCTCCCCCCCCTCAAAGCTCCATTCGGTCCCGGCCTCCCACAGGGGGACCACTTCCAGGTAGACCTTCGGCGCCAGACGGCGGTTCAAACGCAGCTCTTCATGGCAGAAATGGCGGCGGTTTTCCAAACCGGTGAAATCGGCAAACCCCAGATTCACCGGACGTTTGAATTTATAAACAAACCGGGGGGTTAAAAAAACAGAGGAGATATGGGTTTGGATCAATTCAATGGGGAAAGGTTCCCCCCCGGTGGGGGAAGGAG
>JAOUFO010000139.1 GCA_029858165.1 Deltaproteobacteria bacterium
TTCCGCGACGCCGCCGCCGACGGCCCCGGAATGATCGGATTTCCAGGGGGGGGCGGCCCCCGGCGGAAGCAGCACCAAAGCCACCGCTCCCAACCCCGCCAAAAACATCAGCCCCCCCAGGAAGATCACTTTCAAACCGGTAAACAGACCGAATCCGGGCTTCATCACCGGCAGAGGCGGTTTGGCCGGTTTGGATTCGGAAGTGGGTTCCTGGCTGTGAAACTGGCCCATTTTGGAGGGGGGAGAGGCCAGGGTTTGCCGGAAGGGAGCGGGTTTCCCCAGCAGGGCCTGGTTCCACTTGGATTCAAGCTGATCCTCTTCTGCCAGCCGGAGCCCACCCAAAGCCGCATCCGGCGGCGTGGAAAGTTCAACGTCGTCCATATCGGACAACTGCTCAAAAAACTCGTTGAAATCCTCTATGTCTTCGGGAGGGGATTCCCCCCGGTCGGCGGGGGGGGAAGCTTTTTTCAGGGCGTCCGTGTCCCTGGGGTTAGAGGCCATCCTGGTCTCCTGCTGGGGGTTGCACTATACGGGTTGAAAAAATTTTTGGGTTTTAACAGCCCGGCCATCCGGTTTTAGGTTTGAAAGTCTTCTGTCCGATGGCGGACAATCTCACCATCCACCATATAAATCACATCCTCGGCTATATTTGTCGCATGGTCGGCTATCCGTTCCAGGTGGCGGGCAGCGGAAAGCAAAGAAAACATGGAGGATATTTTGTCCGGGTGGTTGCGCACCCCCTCCTCCACATGTTTATAGACCTCCCGGTTCATTTCGTCCACCTCATCATCCAACATGCACACCTCACGGGCCAGGTCCGCATCCCGGTTGACCAAAGCCCGGTGGGCTTTTTGGACCATCCGTTTGGTTTTATCGGCCATGGTGGCAAAATCAAACGGAATGGTGACGGGGTCCTTTTGAGACAGAAACAGGACCCGTTCGGCGATGTTGACCGCCAGGTCCCCGATGCGTTCCAGGTCGTTGTTCAGCTTCAGTACCGCGATCACAAACCGAAGGTCGTTGGCCACCGGCTGGTGCAGGGCCAGAATTTTTAAACATTCTTCCTCCAGTTCCACTTCTGATTTGTTGATTTTGCCGTCATGGGCAATCACGGTTTCGGCCAGAGAGGGGTTTCTTTCCTCCAGGGCCTGAACCGCCTTTTGAACGCTTTCCTCCACATCGGCGCAAAGGTTAAAGGAAAGCTCCTTCAGCTTGTCCATTTCCGATTGTAAATGTCTGGCCATAATGGATCGCGTCCTGAAATTTGGGTGGATTCACGGCTATGATTTTGAACAACCTGTATTTTCCCTTCCGGGGGATCAGCCGAATCTTCCGGTGATATAATCTTCGGTCTGTTTTTTGGCCGGGGTGGTGAAAATGATATTTGTTTTATTGTATTCAATCAGTTCCCCCATGTAAAGAAAGGCGGTGAAGTCGGAAATCCGGGCCGCCTGCTGCATGTTGTGGGTCACAATAACCACCGTGTATCTTTTTTTCAGTTCCAGAATCAGGTCCTCAATGCGGGATGTGGCGATGGGGTCCAGGGCCGAACAGGGTTCATCCATCAGAATGATTTCCGGGTTGACCGCGATGGCTCTGGCGATACAAAGCCGCTGCATCTGACCGCCGGACAACCCCAGGGCGGATTCTTGCAGCCGGTCCTTCACCTCATCCCACAACGCGGCCCCCTGAAGGCTTTTTTCCACCATTTCATCCAGCAATTGGCGGTTTTTCACCCCGGCGATGCGCAATCCGTAGATGACATTTTCATAAATGGTTTTGGGAAACGGATTGGAATGCTGAAACACCATTCCGATCTGACGCCGCAGAGAAATGGTATCCAGTTCCGGTGTGTTGATTTCCATCCCGTCTTTCAGCATGCTTCCGGCCATGCGGGAGTTGTCCACCATGTCGTTCATGCGGTTCAGACAGCGCAGCAGGGTGGATTTGCCGCACCCGGAAGGGCCGATGAAGGCTGTCACCTGATTTCGGGGAACATCCAAAGTGATGGATTTAAGCACCTCTTTTTCTCCGTAATAGAAAAAAAGGTCCTGAATGCGCAAAATGGGGTTGTCAAATTTAAAATGGGTCATGGGGTCACGGTTTTTCAAAAGAAAAGAACAAAGGGGGCCGGTTCAACCATTCAGGCCCCTGATGCGCCCCCGGTCCGGGATAGGTCCGGACATCCGGGGGCGGGTTTATCGGTTTTTAAAAGGCCCGGGTCTGATACCGGGCACGCATCCGGTTTCTCAACACCATGGCGGACAGGCTGAGCACCACCACCAGGACCAACAACAACAGGGTGGTGACAAACACCATGGGCTTGGCGGCCTCCACATTGGGGGATTGAAACCCCACATCGTAAATATGAAATCCCAGGTGCATAAACTTGCGGTCCAGGTGCAGGTAGGGAAATTCCCCGTCCATGGGCAGGGCGGGGGCCAGTTTCACCACCCCGGTGATCATCAACGGGGCCACCTCTCCGGCGGCACGGGCCATGGCCAAAACAAACCCGGTGATGATGCCGGGGGTGGCACTGGGCAACAAAATGCGGAGAAGTGTTTGAAACTTGGTGGCCCCCAACGAGTAAGAGCCTTCCCGGATGCCCTTGGGGATGGCGGCGAAGGCCTCTTCGGTGGAGACAATCACCACCGGCACCGTCATCAGGGCCATGGTCAGGCTGGCCCACAATATCCCCCCGGTGCCGAAAACCGGGGTGGGAAGCCTTTCAGGGAAAAACAATTGATCCATCGCCCCCCCGACTCCATAGATAAAAAACCCCAGCCCAAACACCCCGAACACAATGGAGGGCACCCCGGCCAGATTGTACACCGCCACCCGCACCAGACGCACCAACACCCCCGGCTTGGCGTATTCGCTTAAATAAATGGCCGCCACCACCCCCAGGGGGATGGAAAAAAAGCTCATGGTCATCACCATCATCATCGTTCCGAAAATTGCCGGGAACAGCCCCCCCTCCGTATTGGATTCACGGGGTTCGCCGGTCAGCAATTCGCCGATTTTCTTGATATACAGCCAGCTTTTTTCCCACAGGCTCATCCGGTTGGGACGGTAGGCCCGCATAATCTGCACCAGAGGCACCTCCTTTAAAGTGCCTGCCGCATCAGCCAGGGTGACGGTATGGGCCGCCAAATCTGCCCTGAAATCGGAAATCCGCTGGTTCATCTGATCAAAGGCTTTGCGTTTGGCCGCCGACAGCAAATCCAGTTCCTGAATTTCGGCCGCATAGCCGGCGGCATCCTGATAGCGCAGCTTTTGGATTTCCAGCCGGATATCCTCCATTTCCAGGTTTACCCGGCCCATTTCCTTCACCACCGGATCAATGTCCTCCATCCGGCGGGAAATCAATTTTCGGGCTTCCTGAAGGGTGAGAAAAAGGTCCTGCCCCGTTTGGATTCCCAGCCCGTCCACCCGGATGGCGGAAAGGGTGCCATAAAAATTCCCGTTTTCCCTCCTTTCCAGGGTCACGGCTTCATCAGGATAGGTCAAGGAGGTGATTTCCCTTCCATCCACCCATTTGAAATCCAAACCGTAAATATCCCGGTTGCCGACTTTCAACTGGACCCGCCGCCCCTGGGGGCCGATATTCTCTTCGGTGAGTTCCCCCATCACAAAGCTCCCGTCGGCCAGAGCCAGATGAGCCAGCCGGGCGGGCCAGAAATAGCCCAGACCGTTGACCATGATCACCACAATCAAGGTGAATGCCGCCAACAGGGTCAGGGCCAGGGCGGCACCTGTCCCCCAAACGTAATGTTCGCCCTGCTTTCTGAAATTGGGTTTGGATGGGATCATTAAAAGCGGCCGTATTTTTTACGCAGGCGGTGGCGCACCACCTCCGCGATGGAGTTAAACAGAAAAGTGGAGCAAAACAGCAGCACCGCTGAAAGAAACAACACCCGGTACAGGGTGCCGCTGACCGGAGCCTCAGGGATTTCCACCGCGATATTGGCCGAAAGGGTCCGCATTCCGTTAAAAATGCTGCCGTCCATGATGGGAGTGTTGCCGGTGGCCATCAACACAATCATGGTTTCCCCCACCGCCCGGCCAAAACCAATCATCACCCCGGCAAAAATGCCGGGGCTGGCCGAAGGCACCACCACCCGCCACACTGTCTGCCAGCGGCTGGCCCCCAAAGCCAGCGAGGCAGCGGTCAATTTGGCCGGTACATTGCTTAGGGCATCCTCGGCGATGGTGAAAATGGTTGGTATGATGGCAAATCCCAGGGCGAAGGCGATGATGATGGAGTTGCGCTGGTCCACCCGGGTCCCGGAAGTTTGAAAATGCCACTGGCGGAAATCCCCATCAAAGAAACCCTGTTCCAGCCACCCCCCCAGCCAAATGGAAACCCCAAAAGCCAGCAGCAACACCGGGATGGCAAATACAAACTCATACCCGGTACCCAGCCGTTTCAGGCGCGGACGGTGGGCGTTTTTGGCCCACAGCCAGGTGGCCCCCACCACTGCCAGAGGCAGCACCCCCAAAAAAACCATGGGAATCAGCAGGTGATGCTCCATCAAAGGGGCCAGCCACAAGGCGGCCAGAAAACCTATGACCACGGTGGGCACGGCGCTCATCACCTCCACGGTGGGTTTAATGTACTTGTGCAGCTTGGGGTGCAACAACTGGCTGGTGTACACCGCTCCGAAAATGGCCAGGGGGGTGGCAAACAGCATGGCATAAAAAGTGGCCTTCAGGGTGCCGAATATCAGGGGGACCAAACTCAGTTTGGGCTCAAAATCACTGCTTGCGGATGAAGACTGCCACACATAGGCCGGTTCCGGGTAACTTTCGTACCACACCTTGCCGAACAGGGATTGAAAACTGACTTCCGGGTGGGGATTGCGCACATTCCACAGAGTAAGCCAGCCTTTGGCATCCAGGGTGATCAACCCGTTGCCCCGGGTGGAAAATCCGGCATGCAGAACGGGGTCCCGGCTTTGAAGGGTCAGCAGGTGACGTTCACTGGTGGGATGGTCAAAATACAGGCCGCCGGCCTGGTCCAGGGTCAGCACAGTTTTGTCTGTTCGGGAGGGGATAATGGTCTCCACCGGCCCCGGATGGACCTCCAGAGAGTGAATCCGGGTCAGGCGGGGGCGGCCATCCTGACCGGGTGTTGTAAACCAGGTGGATACCTCTCCCCGGTCATCGGCCACCACCAGGGATATATCCCCGAACACCCAGTTCAGGGTATGGATGGCCCTCCCCACCGGCGCGGCTTTTACACGGCCTGTCATCCGGGGGGATTCTCCTGATAGGTCCCAACCCACCAGGTCTCCTGTGGAGGCGGCCCCGTATAAGGTATGGCCCGCCTCATCCAGGGCCGCGGCGTTCCAGACATCCCCCGGTTGACCTTCCAAAAAGGCGCTGGTGGTTTGGGTGGTGGTTTCTCCCATAAAATCGGTTTGAGTGGCCCGCCGGGTAAAATACAACCTGCCGTCGGCCAGCAAAGCAACCCGGGTCACCTCCCCTTCAGGGTTCATGCGCACCCAACCTTTGACCGGTGGGGCCAGCCCCCGGGGCCAGCCCAGGCTGATC
>JAOUFO010000140.1 GCA_029858165.1 Deltaproteobacteria bacterium
CTTTTGGGTCCTGTCCAGCACCAGCACAGCCCTGGGTTGTGTCGCCTGTCGGCTCCAAACCCCCCAGGCTGGCTGGTGCCTTTCTTTTGGGTCCTGTCCAGCGGTTCACCACCGCCATCCGCCTTACGGCGGCTTTGGGCGGGGTTCACCGCCTTTCTTTTGGGGTTCCTGTCCGGCAACCAGCACCGGCGTTTATTTGTCGCCTGGCGGCTCCAAATCACTTAGCCGGGCTGGTTGCACTTCTTTTGGGTCAGTAGGTTTCTTCCTGAAGAAACTCTATGCCCACCCGGTACAGGTTTTTGTGGGGCAGGCACCAGCGCACAATTCCGGGGGCCTTCAGCTTTAGGGAGTCCACATGCAATTCACCGACGGCGCCGATTTCAAACGGAGTCAGGCATTCCATTCCGGCCCCCTCGCGGGAAAGGTCCACCACCTTCCCTTCGGTATGCGAATTTTCTGAGGCATACAGGCAATGGACATGCACATCCCGGCGAATATCTTTTCTTTCGTAGCCTTCTTCGGAGGCAAAATTTGCGTCGGAAACAGTCATAGGGCTTCCTGGTGTGATGTGACAAGCTGGGGGCAATCTTCCCCTATGGAATTTGCCCGGTGATCCGAACAATCCATATATCATAAAAATTATCATTATGGGAAGGAAATTTCATGGATGTCGTCGGCGGAAAAAAATTGGGGGGCGCAAAGGGTTTGGGTTGGGGTGTCAGGCGGGGGGAAGAATTTCAGAATGGCCGCAGCCCTCCACCCACACCTCGCCCCCTTCCCAGAATTCCTTTTTCCAAATGGGTACGGTCACTTTCAACCGGTTGATGGCGTACTGGCAGGCGGCCAATGCCTCCCCCCGATGATGAGAGGATACGGCAATCATCACCGATGCCTCGCCGATTTCCAGTCTGCCGATCCGGTGGGTGATGGCCAGCTTTTGGATGGGCCACCGTTGGCGGATATCCTGTTTTATCCGTTCCAGTTCTTTTAAAGCCATGGCCGGGTAGGCTTCGTAAATCAGGTATTTTACCTGCCGACCCTGGCTGTTGTCGCGAACCACCCCGCAAAAGGTGGCCAAGGCTCCGGCGGCGGGGGTTTCCACCTGGGCCAACACCTGGGCCAGATTGATGGAAAGGGGAGTGATGGAAAAGGTCATGGGGATATTGGATACATATATGCGGGGCCAAATGGATAAGCCTAACCGCCGCTGACAGGGGGGAAAATGGCCACCTCCTGACCAGGCAGTACCGGGTGGTCATCGGGGACATATTCCAGATTTACCGCCACACACAGGGAGTGTCCGGCAGGCTCAAACCGGGGGTTCCGGTTTAAAAAAGCGGACCGCACCCCTCCGGCGGTGACCGGGGGGGGCACATCCAGCGTGATGGATTCCCCCAGGGCCTCTTTTAAAAACGCAAAAAGCTGGATGTTGATTTCCATGGGGCCTGGACCGGTGGATAAGGGGCCGTGGATATAAGGTCTTGAAATACCGGAAGCGGCCCCCCTGGGGGGCTACTCCATCCCCGATCATCCAAAAACAAGAAACCGCGGTTATTGATAAAAGCTTTTCAGCAGTTTGCTGCGGGTGGGATGGCGCAGTTTCCGCAATGCCTTGGCTTCTATCTGGCGGATTCTTTCGCGGGTCACGTCAAAGTCCTGGCCGATTTCCTCCAGGGTGTGGTCCCGCCGCTCATTGATCCCGAACCGCATTTTCAGCACTTTTTCTTCCCGCGGGGTCAGGGTGTTTAAAACCTGCCGGGTGGTTTCCACCAGATTGGACCGCATGGTGATGTCATCCGGCATGGCGATTTTGGTGTCCGGGATGAAATCCCCCAGGTGAGAATCCTCTTCTTCCCCGATGGGGGTTTCCAGAGAGGTGGGCTCCTTGGCGATCTGGAACACTTTGCGCACTTTGTCCAGGGGCAGGTCCAAAATTTTTGCGATTTCTTCCGGGGTGGGCTCCCGGCCCAATTCCTGAACCAGATGGCGGGAAGTGCGCAGCAGCTTGTTCATGGTTTCTATCATGTGCACCGGAACCCGGATGGTGCGCCCCTGGTCCGCGATGGCCCGGGTGATGGCCTGACGGATCCACCAGGTGGCATAGGTGGAAAATTTGTAACCCCGGCGGTATTCAAACTTGTCCACCGCTTTCATCAGGCCGATGTTGCCTTCCTGGATGAGGTCCAGGAACTGCAACCCCCGGTTGGTGTATTTTTTGGCAATGCTGATCACCAGCCGCAGGTTGGCTTCGGTCAACTGGCTTTTGGCCCGTTTTACCTTGCGCTCGGAATTGACCAGCTGGGTGATTTCACTGCCGAATTCCCCGCTGGACATTTCGGTTTGGGAAACCAGCTTTTCTATGCGCTGTTCGTTGATGCGCAGTTTTTCCATGATGCGCCGGGCGATGCGGGGCTCATGGCCGGTTTCATGGCGCAGTTGTTGGGCCAGTTCCTCTTTTTTTGCAGGCTCCCGGACTTTCAGCCATTTAAAAATATCCCCTTCCACCTTGACCGGGTCTCCCCCCAGTTCATTTTTATACCGGGTCAACTGGCGGGTGGTGACGTTGAGTTTGTCCCGGTGCTGCAACATCACCTGACACATGGTGGTGATTTGCCGGGAATTGAAATTGATGTTTTTAATGGCTTCGGACAAGGCCTCCCGCTGTTTGGTTTCCAGCCCTTTGGGGTTGGATTTGCGTTTTTTGCCCTTCATGTCCTCCAGGTTGTCCCAGGCACTCTGGGCTTTTTCAATGGCTTCCAGCACCTTCAGAATGGCGACGCCTTCTTCTTCAATGATGTTGTCATCCTCATCCATCCCGGAGATGATTTCCTGCACCTTCACCCGGCCGGTTTTCAGCTTGGCCCCCAGGTTCAACAGGTACCGGGCCACCAGGGGGGAGCGGCTCAGCACCTCTATCATTTCCCGCTGGCCTTCCTCTATCCGTTTGGAGATTTCCACCTCTTCTTCCCGGGTGAGAAGCTTGATATGGCCCATTTCCCTCAGGTACATCCTCACCGGGTCATCGGTGCGGGTGTCCACCGATGGGTCCAGGTCCAACTCTTCTGTATCCTCCTCGGTGGAGGCGGTGGTTTTGGCCACCTTCATGGTCCCGGTGGGGTCCATGATCTCTATGTTCATTTCTCCCAGAGAGGAAAGAATATCCTCCATTTGGTCAGCGGTGGTTTCCCCTTTGGGGATGGCGTCATTGATTTCATCCAGGGTCAGAAACCCTTTTTCCTTACCGGAGGCGATCAACAATTTGATGATTTTGCTCTGGTCTGATCCCTCCTCGGGGGGGATGGCCGGGTCAACGGGAGCCTTGGGTGATTTGGCGGGTGAAGAGGATTTGGGTTTCATAGCCCTTTTCTGGCGAGAAGGTTCGGAGGCCGCAAACGCTGCGGACATAGGGAGGTTTCCTTACGAACTGAACCTGAGAAAGCCGATATCCTTATCAGCTGAACCCATACCCGTCCCTAGGTATGTAACGCACGACCACTCAATTGGTTATTATGGACAAAACAAAAGAAAATTTCAATAGCTTACCTTTTGTTTGATCGGATGAAACAAGGGTTGGGAAATGTGTGATGCAGCCCTCCTTTTCGGGTTGTTGCAGGGGCATAAGGATATTCGGCCGCCGGGGTGATATGGAAAAATCCGGTACGGGGGGCCGAAAACAGGGTTTTCCCCGGCCGGAAACGGTGGATTTGTTGAATCCCGTTGATTTATCAATGGCTTCCTGTGTATAAAAAGTTTAAAGCTGTGGCAGGTGTCCCAAATAGAACCTGTTTTCGGAAAATCCGGAAGTTTGTTCCGGTTTTCCAATGGATTTCCATTTGAATCCTTATGCAAAAGAAGGAGCCGGATTGGACCTGAACCGTTCGGATAACAGTCTGGCCCTGATCAGGATCGTCATCGGGGTTTGGTTTCTCCACTCTGGGCTGGCCCATGTCACCCTGACCCCATCCCTGTGGTCCACCGCCCATTGGGACCAGGAGATGGAACGACTGATCACCCTCTATTCCCAGGATCACCCGTACCCCTGGTTTCAAAGCTTCATGGTGGATACCCTGCTTCCCAATTCCGCCCGGTTTGCCGCCTACAGTTCCATCGGGGAACTGGTGTTGGGACTTGCCCTGACTTTGGGATTGCTCACCCCTTTGGTTTCCGTGGCGGGGATGGGGTATGCCGCGTTGTTTGGGTTGATGAAAATCCATGCCGGATTGGGACCCCAGGGGTTGTATATGATCCTGTTTTTTTCCATGCTGGGCTTTGCGATGGCCAAAGCCGGCAGACACTGGGGGGGGGACATGATCCTGGCCAAATTCTGGGAAAAAAGCCCGGTGTGGTAATCGGTTGGTGGTGTGCTCCTGATGGATTCCACCGGGAACATTGTTTCTGCTGAGCAACCGTTTTTCCCCCATTCCCTGTTTGGGTTATTCAAACCCGGGGCCAATTGGACTTGGTTGATCGGCTTTCGGTTGCGGACGGAAAAAAACCGGAGGAGGACCCTCTTCCGGCCTATATTTGGAATTCCATGCTTCAGGATTTTCCCCATCTGGTGGATCGGCTGAATGAGCGCATCGGCCGCATGATATCCTGGCTGACCCTGGGGATCGTGCTGGTGGCCGGGGCGGATGTGGTGTTGCGTTATCTGTTTGGGGTGGGATGGGTGTTTATGCTGGAACTGGAATGGCACATGTTCGGGGTTCTGTTTTTGCTGGGGGCGGGCTACACCCTGAAACATCAGGACCATGTCCGGGTGGATCTGTTCTACGCCGGGTTTTCTCCGGTTTGGCGGGCCAGGGTGGATTTTTGGGGAGCGGTGTTGTTTTTGATTCCCATGTGCGGGTTGGTGATCTGGACATCTTTACCGTATGTGGCTTTTGCGGTGCAGGACCTGGAAGGCTCTCCCAATCCGGGGGGATTGCCCTTGCGGTTTTTGATCAAATCCATGATTCCCCTGGGGTTTGGGCTGTTGGCCCTGCAAGGGGCGGCCCAGGCGGTCGTCGCCTACGAGGTGTTGCGGGGTTCAAAAGGCGGATATCCCCTGACGGGGACAGCCATGGGAGGCAACCCCGGCGGGAACCCCCTCCTGAAAAAAGCAAAGTCCACCGGCGGACGGGCTGAAAACAAGCCAAAAGGCCGTGGGAACAAAGGGGATTCATGATATTGGACTGGTTTTACGATACCCTTCCCCTGTGGATGTTTGCCGCCCTGTTTGTGTTTTTGATGCTGGGCTATCCGGTGGCTTTTTCCATCGGCGGGGTGGCCATGGCCTTCGGGTTTTTATACCTGGGGCTGGATGATTTCAACCTGTTGCCGGGCCGCATATTTGACATCATCCAGAAATCAATCCTGTTGGCGGTGCCCCTGTTTATTTTTATGGGGGTCACTTTGGAGCGGGCGGGGATAGCGGAGGACCTGCTGGAAACCATGTCCCTGTTGTTGGGCCGGATCAAAGGGGGGTTGGCCCTATCGGTGGTGCTGGTGGGGGCTTTGCTGGCCGCCTCCACAGGAATCGTGGGG
>JAOUFO010000141.1 GCA_029858165.1 Deltaproteobacteria bacterium
GACCCCATTGACCCCAAAGAAATCAACATAGAATTCTTTGACGGCCTCCATTGGGAGGAAGCCATGGCGGAAAAGCGCAAAAAAGATGAGCCAAAAGGAGGATGAATGTCTGGAAATGAACAAACCCCCTCGTTTCTTTCCGGGGCGGACAGCGCCTTTTTGGAAGAATTGTATCTCCGTTACCGGCAATCCCCCCAGGGGGTGGCGGCGGATTGGCGGGCCTGGTTTGAATCCATGGAAGGCAACCCCCCAAACGAAGGGGCAGACAGCGGGCGGATCACTCTTCCCTCCGGGTCTTTGGGGCAGGCCCCTGACGGGCCGCACCAAGCCGCCACTTCTCTGACAACCCTGGCGGCCACCCTGGAAGGCTCCCTGGACAAACAGGCCGCGGTGTCGCGGCTGATCAACACTTACCGCCGGTTTGGATACACCTGGGCCAGCCTGGACCCTTTGGACCGCCCGAACCTGCCTCACATTCGTTCCCGCCCATCCCTGGCCCTGGCCACTGCGGGGCTCACCGAAGCCGACCTGGAAACGGTGTTTTCCCCCGGAACCCTGCCGGGCCTTGCCAACCCCACCCTGGCCCGGATTGTGTTGCGGCTGCAAGAGATTTATTGCGGAACCCTGGGAGCGGAGTATCTGTACTTACGGGATGACGGGGAGCGGGAATGGCTGCGATTGCGGCTGGAGGACCCCGCCGCCGGGGAGCCTCCCCCTCCGGCGGCCAGAATGGATATATTGCGCACCCTGGTGCGGGCCGAAATGTTTGAAAAATTTCTGCAAACCCAGTTTGTGGGCCAGAAACGGTTTTCCCTGGAGGGGGCGGAATCGTTTATCGCCATGCTGGATGGTCTGGTGGAAGAAGGTGCCGCCGAAGGTATGGAGGAAATTGTGATCGGGATGCCCCACCGGGGGCGGCTGAATGTGCTGGTCAATGTGCTGGGCAAACAGCCTTCTGAGATATTCGCCGAATTCGGGGATATTCCGGAAATCAGCGAAACCTCCCTGGCCGGGGATGTCAAATACCACCTGGGGTATTCCGCGGACCGCCGGACCCGTCAGGGGGGGTCCATCCATTTGTCTCTCAGCTTCAATCCCAGCCACCTGGAGGCGGTCAACGGGGTGGTGGAAGGCAACGTCCGGGCCAAACAGGAGCATTACGGGGATGAGGCACGGACCAGGGTGCTGCCGGTGTTGGTCCATGGGGATGCCGCTTTCGCCGGACAAGGCATGGTGGCCGAAACCCTGAACCTGTCCCAGTTGCAAGGCTATTGCTCCGGCGGAACCATTCATATCATCGTCAACAACAACATCGGTTTCACCACCAACCCCAGGGATTCCCGCTCGTTTCCGTTTCCGTCGGATCTGGCCAAAATGTTGCTGGTGCCGGTGTTTCATGTCAACGGGGATGACCCGGAGGCGGTGATGCGGGCGGTCAGGCTGGCGGTGGATTACCGTCAGAAATTTCATCGGGATGTGGTGATAGACCTGTTCTGTTACCGGCGGCTGGGCCATAACGAAATGGATGAACCCAACTTCACCCAACCGCTGACCTATAAGCGGGTGGCAAATCACCCCACGCTCATGCAGTTTTACGGCGACAAACTGGTGGAAGCCAAAGCGGCAACCCGGAAGCAGGTGGAGGACCTGCAACAACAAACCCGCCAGCATCTGACCGCCGAACTGGAGTTGATGAAAAACGGAGGGGTGGAAAAAAAGGCCGGGGGGCTGAAAGGCAGTTGGGAGGGGTTGAAACGAGGGGACCCGGAACGCGAAATTGTGGAAACCGATGTGAACCGGGAAGTGCTGGAGGCCATCACCGATGCCCTGACCGGGGTGCCCGATGGGTTTACCCCCCACCCGCGGGTGGCCAAACTGCTGGAAACCCGGCGCCAGATGATGGCCGGGGCCGTGCCGGTGGATTGGGGGATGGGAGAACTGCTGGCTTACGGCAGCCTGTTGATGGAAGGGTTGGATATCCGGCTGAGCGGCCAGGATTGCCGCCGGGGGACCTTTTCTCACCGCCATGCCAATCTGGTGGATGCCAACACCGGCAAAGATTATATTGCCCTGGCCCATCTGCCCGGGGCCCGGGGCCGGGTATCCATTTGGGACAGCCCCCTATCCGAAGCCGGGGTGCTGGCCTTTGAATTCGGCTATTCCCTGGCCAGCCCCTACTGCCTGACCCTGTGGGAGGGGCAGTTCGGGGATTTCGCCAACGGCGCCCAGGTGATCATAGACCAGTTTATCACCTCCAGCGAGGAGAAATGGGATCGGCTGAGCGGCCTGGTGTTGCTGCTCCCCCACGGCTACGAAGGGCAGGGGGCGGAGCATTCTTCCGCCCGGCCGGAGCGGTTTTTACAAATGTGCGCCCATGACAACATTCAGGTGTGCGTGCCCACCACCGCCGCCCAGAACTTTCACCTGATGCGCCGTCAGATGCACCGCCCGTTCCGCAAACCCCTGGTGGTGATGAGTCCCAAAAGCCTGCTGAGGCTTCCCCAGGCAGGCTCCTCGGTGGAGGACCTCATCCGGGGCCATTTTCGGGATGTGTTGTGGGAGCAGGAGGACATCCCCCCTCAGACCGCGCGGCGGATCGTGTTTTGCAGCGGCAAGGTGTATTACGATTTGCTGGCCTGGCGCACCAGGCAGGCCAAAAAGGAGTTTCCCATTTTGCGGGTGGAGCAGTTGTATCCATTTCCCGCCGGGCAGGTGCGGGAGGTTCTGGCCCGCTATCCCCAGGCCAAAGAGGTGGTGTGGGCCCAGGAAGAGCCCAAAAACATGGGAGGGTGGAGTTTTATCCGCCCTTGTTTTGAGGAAATTTTACCGCCGGGGATGGAATTGAGCTATGCCGGGCGGCCCGCGGCGGCCAGCCCAGCCACCGGGTCCCACCGGGTGCACCATCAGGAACAGGAAGCCCTGGTGCGGGAGGCAATGGAATAACAGCCTTACCCCTCTGCCATTTTCTTTTTGGGGGCGGGTTCCACCTCTCCGGCAGGGGGTTTCCACTGGCTGAAATCCACCCCGGCATAGGCATCGCACCGTTTGCACAATTCCAGTTGGTCCCGCTGGCCCCGGTCCAGGTGGCCCCGGCAGCGGGCAAGCTCTTTGCCGTTCCAAATATCCAGCACGCTTTCTTTTTTCACATCCCCCACAATCTGCCGTCCCTCTGCATCCCAACAGCACAGGGTGGCGGTGCCATCCACATAAAAAAACATTTCATCGGTCACTTTTATGCAGGGCAGATTCAACGCTTCGGTCTGGCCTTCCCAGGGGTAACGGTACAGGTCCGTCAGCAGAACCTTGCCGGGGCCTTTTTGCTCCCAAAAGGCCACAAAATCCTGTTGTTCTTTTTCGGTGCCGGGAAAGCGGATCATCCGCACTTCGGTGTAGGTTTTTCGGTCGGATTCCCTGGCCGCCTTCAAAAAATATTCCACATTGTGATACACATTGTCGTAGCTTAAGCCCCTGGATTCATCAAAGGTTTCCCGGGTAAAGCCATCCACTGAAAACCGGATTTCATCCACCCCGATTTCCAACACGGTATCGGCCAGCTTGGGGGTTATCACGGAACCGTTGGAGTTGAACTCTATGCGGGCAGTGGGGTCCTGGCGGATGTAGCGCATAATCTGGGGCATCCGTTTGTCAAAAAACGGTTCGTTCAGCAAAAAAGGCCGGTAGGTCACCCCTATCCCGCGGGTGTCATCTATGATTTTCTTCCACACCGCCTCTTCCATGTAGTTGGGTTGGCGCAGGGTGTTGTTTTGGGGGCAGAACCAACACTTGGCGTTGCACAGAATGGTGGTTTCAATTTGAACATAGGTGGGGGTTTCGGCGTAGGTGTTGCCGGTGGGTTGGTGTGCTTTGAGGCTCATTTCGCGAGTTCCTTGATCAGTTGAAAACACCGGTCCGACGCACCGGCTTTGGCTTTGATAAATTGTGCCGCCCGGTGGCCCATGGCTTTGGTCCCGGCCGCATCGTCCGCCAGGCTGAACAGGGCCGTTTCAAGCTCTGCTCCGTCCCGGACGGGAACGCCAAGGCCCAGGGCGGCCATTTCCACCGCTTCCGGGGCGTTGTGGTACCGGGGGCCGAACAGGGGCGGAACCCCGAATGCCGCCGGTTCCATGGTGTTGTGCACCCCGCTGGCAAACCCCCCCCCCACATAAGCGATACTTCCATAATAATACAAAGCGGAAAGATGGCCAACCGAATCCACCAAAATGATTCTGGGGGTGGGGCTGGGGGGGGAGGAGGCCCCCCCCAGGGGGATCGGCGGGTCATCCAGGCGGGAAAACCGGAGGACGGTCATCCCCTCAAACGCCGTTTCCACCTCTTTTAAGTGGGATGGGGTGATCTCATGGGGCACAATCACCGCGTTGACGTCCGGGTGACGGGCCAGCACATGGCGCAGGGCGGGGAACAGCCGGGCCTCATCGGCGGGCCAGATGCTTCCGGCGATAAACACCGGCCCCCGGGTAAATGCCGGGGGCAATGGGGGCGGGACCACCCCCTGTTTGCGGTCCAGCACACTGTCAAACCGGGTGTCTCCCGCCACCAGCAGCCGGGGGTGGTCCGGGGCGGTAAGGGCAAACCGTTGGTGGTCCTCCCCGGTGACAGCCAGAATGGCATCCAGGTCCCGGTACAGGGTGGCAAACAGCGAGCGACCCACCCGGTTGTTCACCCGCAGGGAGGCCGGTTGCAGGGTGCCGGAAATCAACACCTGGGGAATCCCGGCCCGGCGCACCGCCCACACCATGTTGGGCCACAGGTCAAACTTGGTGTACACCACCACCCTGGGGCGCAACAGACGCACCATGCGTCTCATGTTCCAGGGAAAATCCAGGGGCAGAAACTCCACCACCGCCGCCTGGCCCGGCTGCCCGGCCCGTTTGGCCGCCCACTGATGGCCCGTCACCGAGGAAACCGTCAACACCACCTGAAAACCGTGGGCCGTAAGCCGGGTGATCACCGGGGCGGCCTGCAAATACTCCCCGGCACTGACCACATGAAACCACAACAAGGGACGGCCCGGCTCCAATCCGGCCAAAGCGGATTTCAGCCGCCGGAAAACCCCCCGTCTGCCCCGCAGACTGGCCCGCACCTTGGGGTGAAACATCCCCCCCAGATAAGCCGCCGCCACTGCCAGCGGCAACAGCAAACCGGTGTAGAATATCTGCCAGAAAAGTTTCAAGGGGGGATCCGCCCGGAATGGAAACTGAGGATAATCCGCTGGAAAGATGGAACTGTTTGCCCCTCGGGGCGGAACGGAATGGCCGCTGGGCGGCGGAACAGCATCCCCGCCGGGGCGGAACAGAATCCCCTCACGCGAGACTTTCACCAGTATGCCGTTTTCCGGCGGGTTTCTCAAGCCGTGACGCCTGCTGTTGGGGTCGGTGCCTTTCCTTTGGGGTTCCTGTCCAGCGGCTTTAGCACCGGCACGGGCCTTGCGGCCCTTTTGGCCGGGCTTGCGCCGCCTTTCCTTTGGGGTTCCTGTCCAGCGGCTTCAGCACCGGCACAGGCCTTGC
>JAOUFO010000142.1 GCA_029858165.1 Deltaproteobacteria bacterium
CCTGTTTTGCATGTTGGATGGCTATTTTGCCCAAAAAAACAAAGGCACCCACCTGCCCTGGCGGGAATGGCCCGCGGCCTACCGCTCCCCCGACACCCCGGAGGTGAAAAAACTGGGGCGGGAACAAGCCAAGGAGGTGGTGTTTCATCAATGGCTTCAATTTGTCACCGAGGAACAACTGGGGTTGGCGGCTCAGGCGGCCCGGGAAGGGGGGCTTGAATTGGGAATTTACCAGGATATGGCTCTGGGGGTGGACCCGGCAGGGGCCGATGCCTGGGGGGATCCCCACGGGTTTGCCACTCTGGCTTCCGCCGGGGCGCCCCCGGACCCGTTGGGTCCTCTGGGCCAGAACTGGGGGTTGACCCCGCCGGTGCCCCATCAGGCCAGAAAAGACCGGTATGATTATTTCATCCGGGTGGTGCGGGCCGCCTGCCGTCACGCCGGCGCCCTGCGCATAGACCACATCATCGGGCTGCTCCATCTTTTCTGGATTCCCCAGGGGGAACCCACCGCCCATGGGGCCTATGTGACCCAGGATTTTGACGCCCTGCTGGGATTGATCGCCCTGGAAAGCCACCAGTCCCGCACCCTGATCATCGGAGAGGATCTGGGTACCGTTCCTCCGGGGCTGAGAGACAAAATGGTCCGGTACGGCGTGCTTTCCACCCGGTTGATGGTCTTTGAACGCCAGGGGGATGGGTACTCCCCGGCGGAAAGCTACCCGGCGGAAGCCATGGTGGCTTTTACCACCCACGACCTGCACACCCTGGACGGCTACTGGGCCGGGCACGACCTGACAACCAGGGGAGCCATGGGATTGTTGAACCCCAAAGAACTGGATGAAGCCCTGGTGGCCCGTCAGCAGGACAAACGGCGGCTGGTGCAACGGTTGGAGGCCGAAGGGCTGCTTCCGGTGGGCCGGTTTGTGGATGGCACCCAGCCGGAACTTCCCCCGGAAATCCGGGTGGCGGTGATGGCCTTTATGGCCCGCACCCCCTGTCGGCTGGGGTTGGTGAATCAGGAGGAACTGTTTGGCGAAATCAGCCAGCAAAATGTGCCGGGCACGGTGACCGAGCATCCCAACTGGTCCACCCCCATGCGCCACACCTTGGAGGAACTGGAACAAAACCCCCGCATCGCCAAAGCCATGATCCCTTTAAAACAGGCCCTGGCCCCGTTTCATGAATCCCCGGTGGAAAAAGAGCGATTGGAGGAAGATGATTCGGAGCCGGGCGGCCTTGTGCTGTTAAGCCCCAAATACGATGTGGTGGTTCCCCCTGGATTTTGGGAGCCGTTGATTCACCATGCCTGCCACGACCCCCACGCCCTTTTGGGCCTGCACCCCCATCCGGGGGGCCGGGGAATGGTGCTTTCCGCCTGGCAGCCCCAGGCAGCCGCCTGTTGGGCGGCCAAAGGGCGGACCGATGCCCCTGAAGGCCCCCGGCAGCCCCTGCAACAGGTTCATCCCGCGGGAGGGTTTCGGTTGGAGTTTCCGGAAGAGGCCACTCCGTTTGTTTACCACCTGATAACGGTGGACCGGACCGGCCACGAACAGGTGTTTGAAGACCCCTACGCCTTTGGACCGGTTTTGGGAGAACTGGATATTTATTTGCTGGGTGAGGGCACCCACCGGGCCAGCTATGACAAACTGGGGGCCCACCCCATGGTGATCAAAGATACGGCCGGGGTTCATTTTGCGGTGTGGGCACCCAATGCCATGGGAGTGTGCGTGGTGGGAAACTTCAACCATTGGCGGGAAGGCGCCCACCCCATGCGCATTCTGGGCGGCTCCGGGGTGTGGGAGGTGTTTATCCCGGGGCTGGCCCTGGGAGAGGTGTATAAGTTTTCCATCCGTTCCCACGCCGACGGCCGGGTGCGCCAGAAAACGGACCCCTACGCTTTTAAAACGGAATTTCGCCCCCGCACCGCATCCATTGTGGCCCATGTAAAGGATTACCCCTGGACCGATGGGGACTGGATGGAAACCCGCAACCGGACCAACTGGCTGGAAAGCCCAGTATCCATTTATGAGGCCCACCTGGGCTCCTGGCGGCGTGGGGGAACCCATGGAGAGACTTTTCTGGATTACCGGGAAATGACCCGGCAGTTGATCCCTTACTTAAAGGAACTGGGATTCACCCATGTGGAACTGCTGCCGGTGATGGAACACCCCCTGGATGAATCCTGGGGCTATCAGGTGGTCAACCACTATGCCCCCACCGCCCGGTTTGGCGCCCCGGAGGATTTTCAGTGGATGGTGGACCAGTTCCACCAAAACGGAATCGGGGTGATTTTGGATTGGGTGCCGGGCCATTTTCCCAAGGATGAGCACGGGCTGGCCATGTTTGACGGCACCCACCTGTACAACCACGCGGACCCCCGTCTGGGGGAACACAAAGGTTGGGGTACCCATGTGTTCAATTACAGCCGCCACGAAGTGCGCAATTTTTTAATATCCAACGCCCTGTTCTGGCTGGAACATTACCATGTGGACGGGCTGCGGGTGGATGCGGTGGCCTCCATGCTCTATTTGGATTACGACCGCGAGGAGGGAGAATGGGTGACCAACGCTTTCGGCGGACGCGAAAATCTGGAAGCGGTGGATTTTATAAAAGAGTTCAACATCATCGTTCATGAAAGAACCCCCGGCGTGCTCACCATCGCCGAGGAATCCACCGCCTGGGGCGGGGTTTCTCACCCCACCTACACCGGCGGGCTGGGTTTTAGCCTGAAATGGAACATGGGCTGGATGCATGACACCCTGGATTACTTTGCCCAGGACCCGGTGTACCGCAAATACCACCACAACGAAATCACCTTCAGCCTGCTGTACGCGTTTCACGAAAACTTTGTGTTGGTGCTTTCTCATGATGAGGTGGTCCACGGCAAAGGGTCCATGGTGGCCAAAATGGCCGGGGATGACTGGCAGAAATTTGCCAACCTGCGTCTGCTGTACACCCAGATGTGGACCCATCCCGGAAAAAAACTGCTGTTCATGGGGGGAGAGTTTGCCCAATGGCGGGAATGGACCGCCACCGCCAGCCTGGACTGGCACCTGCTGGACAGTCCTCTTCACCGGGGGATGAAAGACCTGATCCGGGATCTCAACCGGGTGTACCGGGAGAATCCCCCTCTGTTTCAGATGGATTTCAACTGGACCGGATTTGACTGGGTGGACTGCCACGACAGCGAAGCCTCGGTGCTTACTTTTCTGCGCTGGGACAACCACCGCCAACATCACCTGCTGACGGCCCTGAGCTTTACACCCGTGCCCCGCATGGACTACCGGGTGGGAGTGCCCGAAAACCGGTTTTACCGGGAACTGATCAACTCCGACGCCGCCCAATACGGGGGCAGCGGTCTGGGAAACTTCGGCGGCGTCCAGGCGGAGGAAATCCCCTGGCACGGCCAACCTTACTCGGTGCGGCTGACTCTGCCGCCCCTGGGGGGGCTGATTCTCAAACCGGAATAAGAAAATGAAAAGCGGCGGCCCCCCCGCCCTTTTTAAGGATGATCCGTTCTATGAAAAAACCCACCTATCTGTGTATTCACGGCCATTTTTATCAGCCCCCCAGGGAAAATCCCTGGCTGGAGGCAGTGGAACGGCAGGAATCCGCCGCCCCCTGGCATGACTGGAACGACCGCATCGCCAGCCAGTGTTACCAGCCCAACACCCTGGCTCGTATTTACGACAGTGATGATCAGGTGGCGGAGGTGGTGAACACCTATGAATATATCAGCTTCAACATAGGCCCCACCTTGTTTTCCTGGCTGGAAGCCCACCGGCCCAAGGCCTACCATTCTATTTTGGAGGCCGATAAAAAAAGCGCCGTCCGCAACGGGGGCCACGGCAACGCCATCGCCCAGGTGTACAATCACATGATCATGCCTCTGGCCAACCGCCGGGACCAGGAAACCCAGGTGCGTTGGGGCAAGGCGGATTTCACCCATCGGTTCGGGCGGGAGCCGGAGGCCATGTGGCTGCCCGAAACCGCCTGCAATGCCGAAACTCTGAGGCTGCTGGCCCGGGAGGGGATGACGTTTGCCCTGCTGGCTCCGGGTCAGGCCCTGCGGTGCAGACCTTTGGAGGGGGGGAACTGGCAGGAGGTATCCGATGGGTCCATTGATCCCACCCGGGCCTACCGCTGTTATTTAAACCCGGAGCGGACCCAATCCCTGGACCTGTTTTTTTACGATGGGCCGATTTCCGGGGCGGTGGGATTTGAGGAGATTCTGGCCAACAGCGGGGTGTTGGCGGACCGGTTGGAGCAGGCCTCCTCCCCCACCCGGGGATGGCCGGAACTGATTCATGTGGTGACCGATGGAGAAACTTACGGCCACCACAAACCTTTTGGGGACCGGGTGCTGGCCCATCTGCTGACCCGGGAAGCCCCGGACCGGGGGTTTGAAATCACCAATTACGGAAAACATCTGGAAGACCATCCGCCCCAATGGGAGGTGGAAATCAAACCGGGGGCTGACGGTCTGGGCACCGCCTGGAGTTGTGCCCACGGGGTGGGCCGTTGGATGACCCATTGCGGCTGCCGGGGGGATGGCCCGCCGGAATGGACCCAGCACTGGCGGGGCCCCTTGCGGGACAGTTTCAACTGGCTGCGGGACCGGATGATCCCCCTGTTTGAATCGGGGGCCGCCAGATACTTTCGGGACCCCTGGGCCGCCAGGGATGATTACATCCAGGTGGTGCTGGACCGGTCCCCCCAACGGGTGGACCGGTTTTTTGCCCATGCCATGGGCGGCCTGGAAGGCCAACGGCGGATAGAGGCCCTGCTGTGGATGGAACAGCAGCGCAACGCCATGCTGCTGTTTACCAGTTGCGCCTGGTTTTTTACCGAAATATCCGGGATAGAAACCATCCAGGTGATGAAATATGCCGCCCGGGCCATCCAGATCACCCGGCAGCTGACCGGAGTGGACCTGGAGCCGGAGTTCCTCAACCGATTGGAAGCCGCCCCCTCCAACGACCCACAGTACGCCACGGGGCGGGGGGTGTATGAGCAAATGGTGCGCCCCGCCATTGTCACCCCGGCCCGCATCGCCGCCCAATTTGCCATCGGCGGACTTTTCCATCCTTTGGAACCTTCCGCCGGGATATACAATTTTATGGTGGAATCCCATCACCACCGGCAGGAAGAACGGGATGACCTGAGCCTGATCACCGGCCTGCTTACCCTGGAGCACCGCACCACCGGCGAGCGGACCTGGGCCGATTATGCCCTGCTGCGGGTGGGTCAGTACGATATCCGGTTTTCGGCCCGCACCGGTCCGGCCAACGGCTCTCTGCCGTCGGTGGATGTCGGGTGGGAAAAATCCCTGTACCGGCAGTTTGTCACGGGGCGGTTGATGGACCTGCTTCGGCTGATGGATGTGCAGTATGGGGAGGAATTCCTTTCGTTTGAGGACCTGTTTATGGATGAAAAACGGGATTTCCTGGCCCGGATTTCCCAAAAGAATTTGCGGCGGCTGCACAAGGCCATTCGGGGTCTGTACATGGAATTCCGCA
>JAOUFO010000143.1 GCA_029858165.1 Deltaproteobacteria bacterium
TGGATTCTTTCAAGAACTTGCGCGGGTCAAAGTTGGATTTGTTTTCGGCCAGATGCTTGCGCACCGCGCCGGTGGAGGCCATCCGCAAATCGGTGTCAATGTTCACCTTGCGGACGCCGTGCTTGATGCCTTCCACGATTTCGGCCACCGGCACACCGTAGGTCTGGCCCATATCGCCCCCATAATTGTTGATGATGGCGAGCCATTCCTGGGGCACCGAGGATGAGCCGTGCATCACCAGGTGGGTATCAGGGATGCGGGTGTGGATTTCTTTGATGCGGCTGATGGCCAGGGTTTCACCGGTGGGGGGTTTGGTGAATTTGTAAGCCCCGTGGCTGGTGCCGATGGCAATGGCCAGGGCATCCACCTTGGTATCCTTTACAAAGCGGGCGGCCTCTTCCGGGTCGGTCAGCAATTTGGAGTGGTCAATTTTTTCGTCAGATCCGTGGCCGTCCTCCTCGCCCATCATGCCGGTTTCCAGGGATCCCAGCACCCCGATTTCACCTTCCACCGATACCCCGCAGGCGTGAGCCATGTCGGATACCAGCCGGGTGACCCGCACATTGTATTCATAAGAAGAAGGGGTCTTCATGTCTGCCATCAGAGAGCCGTCCATCATCACGGATGTAAAGCCGCTTTGCATGGAGCGCATACACACCGCAGGCTCGGAGCCGTGATCCTGATGCATCACAATGGGGATGTTGGGGTACATTTCCACCGCGGCCAACAGCATATGGCGCAGGAAAGGCTCCCCGGCGTAGGATCGCGCCCCGGCGGAGCCCTGGATGATGACCGGAGAGTCCGTGGCGGCGGCGGCCTGCATGATGGCGTGGATTTGCTCCATGTTGTTGGCGTTGAAGGCCGGAACCCCGTAATTGTGCTCGGCTGCGTGGTCCAACAATTGGCGTAAGGTCACCAATGGCATTTGCGTTCTCCTGAAAGATGGGCGGAAAGGGGGAATGGTTTATCCGCCAAGGGTGGGGTGACCCCATCCTCGGCGTTGTTGTAAAGTGACTTCCTGAACCGGAAATATAGAAAATAAAACCACAAATCCGGCCCTGAATCAACAACCATCTGGATAAATCGGATAAACGGGGGCCATCCTCCTCCCACCGACCACCCCTTTCCCCGAAGCCGCGGTTTTTTTTTGGCGGTCTAGCAGGTATAAAGGGTAAGGATTGGTTTTCAATCCCCTCTTTTGTGGTAAACCGGACTCAGCGGCCATTATCCCAAGGTGGATGGAATGCGCCCCGATGGCGGTGACTATTTCTCTTAGCATGATAAGGCAGAGGCATGAATGAAATTCTGACCCCGGAGCAGTTGCGGGCGCTTTTGCGCGCATTCAAGGTCCGTTATGGCCGGGATTATCATTTGCAGACCTTGGGATATTTCGGATCCTACGCCCGCAATGAAGCCACCCCACAAAGTGATGTGGATATTGTTTTTGAAACCGATGAACCAAATTTGTTCAGGGCCGCCAGCATGAGGGAAGCCCTGATCAATTTACTGGGCCACTCGGTGGATGTTGTCCGGTTGCGGGAAAAAATGAACCCCAGGCTGAAGGCCCGCATCCAAAAAGAGGCCGTGTATGTTTGACCCTGCTTTGATGGTGGAGCGGCTTTCCGCCGTTTTGAAAATCCTGGAACGCATCCCCCGTCGTTTTTCGGGAATTAAAACCGCCGATGATTTTATTGCCGATGATGCGGGCATTGACGGAATGGATGCCATTTGCATGAACCTGATCGCGGTGGGAGAGGAAATCAAACAAATAGACCGCAAGACAGATGGTGAGAGACCTCTGCATAACTGCCAAAAGCTCCCGTTTTGATAAAAACGCGGGGGATTGGGGGCCGCAGCCCCCCAATCATATCAACCCCCTTCCCTTTGGGAAGGGGGCAGGGGGATGGGGAAAAACGAGTTGTGCAGAGGCCTCGGTGAGTTATTCAGCAGGTATCCCTCGGTGGATTGGCAGGGGGTGAAAGGGGTGCGGAATGTGTTGGCCCACGGCTATTTTGATGTGGACCACGAGGAATTGTTTGCCATATGCCAAAATGACATTCCGCAATTGATTGAGACCATCCGAACCATCCTTGAGGATTTAACGAATGGCCCCGCTTAACCCCCCTTTAGGATGCCTTGCGCATGGGGATCACCCTGGCTTTGCCGCTCCCTGTTTCCGATAACCGGAACCGGCTCAACATATGGCGCAAGGCCTCCACCTGGGATGCCAACTCCTCCGATGAGGCCAAAAGCTCCTCTGATTGAGCCGCCGTCTGTTGAGTCACCTCCTCCACCTGAGTGAGGGCTTTGCTCACCTGACCCACCCCTGCCGCCTGACTGGTGGAGGCATCGGATATTCTGCCCACCAGATCGCTCACTTCATCCACCTCGGAACAAATGCCTCTAAACACTTCCGCGGTGGATTTTGCCAAAGCCACCCCATTGGCCGACCGTTCCAAAGAGGCTTCAATCATCTGCCCCGTTTCCTTGGCCGCATCCAGACTGCGGTTGGCCAGGGCGCGGACCTCATCGGCCACCACGCTGAAGGCCCTGCCCTTCACCCCGGCCTGAGCCGACTGAATGGCGGCGTTAATCGCCAGGATGCTGGTTTGAAAGGCAAAGTCATCCATCATTTTGATGACTTTGGAGATGTCCAGGTTGGACTGGTTGATGGATTCCATGGCCTCCAGCATTTCGGCCATCCGGGTCAGCCCCACCTCCGCGTCCGAACGGGCCTTGGAGGCCATATCAAAAGCGTCATGGGCACTGGTGGCGTTTTCGCGGGAGGCCCCCGCCATCTCGTTCAGCGAACTGGATGTTTCCTCCAGACTGGCGGCCTGCTGGGTGGCGCCGTTGCTCAATGCCTGACTGGCATCCGAAACCTGACTGGACCCCACCCCGATCTGCTGGGCGGCCAACTGTACCTCACCCACCAGCGAAACCAGACTTTCCCGGGTTTTCAGCAAAGCGTTTCCAATTTCATCCTGACCGTCTTTGGGAGCCATTTCGTAGGTTAAATCCCCATCGGCGATACGGCTGAGTTGCCGGATGGCCCCGTCTTTCAGGTCTTCGGCAAAGTGGTCCATGGTTTCCGCCATCTGGCCGATTTCATCATGCTGGGCCAAATGGAGTCGGCTGGCCAAATGGCCTTGGCTCAACTGCCCTATCATCTCCATGGTTTTGCGCAAAGGAACCACAATCAGACGTTCCACCAGAAACCAGCTAAACAGCGAAAACAACAGGGCCGCCCCCCCAATGGAAAACAACAGAACCATCAATTGGTTCATGGATTCCTGGGCGTGTTCATCCACCCTGGCGGTTACATGGTTCATGGCCTGCAACAGGTCCAGGTTCTTTGCAGTCAGTTTTTCCAACGCCGCCTCAAACGGAGGGGAATGAGGTATGGCGGTTAAAATCACCTGCACGGCAGGTTTTACCTCTCCCTCCCAAATCGTTTCCACCCCGGCCATCCGGGCAATGGCCTCTTCGTCATCCAAGGCTCTTATCCCCATTTCCGGGTTGCCATGCAACAAGGCGGTGTGTGATTTTTCAAACAGCTTGAAAGAATTGCCCAATTCTTTCCGGCTTTTCTCTATTTGAAGACCATCCGCAATCTGGAGAGCCTCCTTGGTCATTTTTTGGGTCAACATTCGCTGCCGACCGGAGATATTGACCAGATTGGACTCATCCTGATTTTCGTGTACGGCCCAGGCGGCATAAACCGCCCCCCCCACCGCGGCCAAGGCGATGGATGCGATGATGGAGACCAGCTTGGTTCGGATGCTGACGGTGTGATGGGAGGAAGGTTTGGTTTTGCTTTCCATGGTACGCTCCTTACCTTTTAGGGTCTAAGGAAATGTCACCCACACTTGAATTCCTTTCATAACTCCATTATACCCGGAAGGCATCTACCCGGAAAGAGGCTGCCAAAAAATCCTGCCTCCTGGTTAAAAAAAGGGGAAAAACCTTTCTCAATCTTTCAGGGGAGGTTTGGTGCTGTTTCCCGCTTGCCCTTTCCCCCCTATCCAGTGATATAAGGGCAGGGATATGCTTTCAATCACCGGTGCCGCACAAAAAAGGACCCTTTAAAAAACCACCGCTTCATCTGCACAAAAACAAAAACAAGGAATCAACAATGGGTAAGAAAAACGCAATCTACGCACAATCCGGGGGGGTCACCTCGGTCATCAACGCCAGCGCCTACGGGGTGATCACGGCGGCCATGGAATCGGGTAAAATCGGCTCCGTTCTGGCCGGAATGAACGGCATCAACGGGGTGATTGAGGAAGACCTGATAGATTTAAGCCGGGAAAAACCGGAAGTGATAGAAAGTCTGCGCGCCATGCCCGGCGGGGCCTTTGGCTCCTGCCGCCGCAAACTGAAGGATATGGATAAGGACAAGGCTGTTTTTCAGCGGATTCTGGATGTGTGCGCCGCCCATGATGTGGGGTACTTTTTTTACAACGGCGGCAACGATTCCATGGACACCTGCCACAAACTGGCCCAGTTCGCCAAAGCCAACAACGCCCCCCTGACCGTGGTGGGGGTGCCCAAAACCGTGGACAACGACCTGCCCATCACCGATTGCAGCCCCGGATTCGCCTCTGCCGCCAAGTACAATGTCATTTCCATGATGGAGGCCAGCCGGGACCTGGAATCCATGGCCCGCGATTCCACCAAGGTGTTTGTGATGGAGACCATGGGCCGCCATGCGGGCTGGATCGCCGCCGCCACCGGGCTGGCCCAGATCACCGAAAAAGACGGCCCCCACATCATTCTGTTGCCGGAAGTACCCATGGACCATGGCCGCCTGATGGCCAAAGTCAAAGCCACGGTGGAAAAAATCGGGTATTGCGCCATCACCGTCAGCGAGGGCGCCCAAACCCCGGACGGGAAGTTTTTGGCCGAAAGCGGAACCAGGGATGCCTTTGGCCATGCCCAGTTGGGCGGCGCCGGAACGGCCTTGCAGGAAATGATCAAAAAAGAGTTGGGATACAAAACCCACGGGGCCTTGCTGGATTACTGCCAGCGGTCCGCCCGGCATATCTCCTCCAAAGTGGATGTGGAGCAGGCCATCGCCAGCGGAAAAAAAGCGGTGGAACTGGCCCTGAAAGGCGAAAGCGGCCAGATGGCCATTATCGTCCGGGAATCCGCCAAACCCTACAAGTGGTCCATGGGCCAAACCTCCGCCGGAAACATCGCCAACGCCGAAAAAGTCATGCCCAAGGAATTCATCAGCGAGGACGGCATGCACATCACCCAGGCCTTCCGCGATTACTGCCTGCCCCTGATTGAAGGCGAAGACCCGCCGCCCTTTAAAAACGGCATGCCGGTTTACCTGCGGCTGGAAAAACACATGGCCCCCAAAAAACTGCCCGCCTTCAAATAAAAAGGCTGACAGCCTGAACAACCCCGGTCACGGGGCCTTGCCCCCAGGAGAGTGGGTGGCGCATAATGCGCCGGGGGTGAGGCCCGCACCGCCCCTCTCCCCGCCTTCCTGACGG
>JAOUFO010000144.1 GCA_029858165.1 Deltaproteobacteria bacterium
GACCAGGGGAGAATCCCAATCGCGCCAGCCCGGATGGGCCGATTCCAAAGACAGGATGGTTTGAACGGTGAAATCGTATTCCCCGTCGGAAAGGATCGGGGTGCCGGTATAGTAAGCCGTGCGGGCGCGCCGGACCAGGGCACGAGCCTGATGCAGGGCATCCAGACTGGATGGGGATGGATTGTTGGCGGTCATTTACATTGTCTTTCGCACTTTGTCCAACACCCCGTTGACAAAACGGGCAGACTCCTCGTCTACAAATTCCCGGGCGAGTTCCACCGCCTCATCAATCACCACCGCGGGCGGGGCTTTCAACACCACCATTTCGCATACCGCCAGTTTTAACAGACCCCGGACCAGAACCGTCAGCCGTTCGGCTTTCCAGTTTTCCAGGGCATCCTTGATCAACCGGTTTATTTCATCGCCATGGGTTTCAATTCCATCCAAAAGCTCTCCGGCAAATTCCAAAACCTTTCCGGATACCTTGGCTGTTTTCCAAAACCGGTCCACCTCTTCCTGGGTGGTCTTGGGGTCCACCTCCCGTTTGTACAAAAGCTGTAGAGCGTTGGATCTGGCTTGATGGCGAATACCCGGCATGGGTCAACGTCTCCCATTATCGGGCCTGAGGCCAAAACGGTCCAGAATCTCTTTGGATAACCGGATATAAGCGGTGGCCCCCACCGAATTGATGCTGTAGGTGATGACCGACTGGCCCAGAGCGCTGGCCTCGGTGATTTCTTTGACCTTGGGGATGATGGTCTGGAAAACGGAATCCTGCAAGGTATCGTAGACCTCGCGGCTGATGCGCCGGTGAACCTCCAGGGAGCGGTCGTACATGGTCAACAGGATGCCCGCAATCCGTAAGCCGGGGTTCACCTTCCGTTGCAGGGTTTTAAAGGCCAGCAAAAACCGCTTGAGGGATTTCATGGCCAACGATTCACATTGCAGGGGCAGGATCACCAGGTCCGCGGCAGTCAGGGCGTTGATGGTCAGCAGGCTGGTGGAGGCGGGGGCATCCAAAATGATAAAATCGTACCTTTGACCTTCCGAGACAATCCGCCGCTGCAACGCATAGGGATCGTTCATCACCGCGGAAAGCTCTTTTTCTTCATCCAGGGTGTCTATGTTGGCGAAAATGTAATCCATGCCGCTACCGTTGCCCGGATAAATCAGTTTGTCCACCGGTACCGAAGGGTCCAGCAACAATTGACGGGTCCCCAGTTTGACCGGTCCTTTGATGCCGAAAGAAAACCGCACGGAACCTTGAGGGTCCATGTCTATCAGCAACACCTTATACCCCCCGACAACAAAAGCCATGGCCAGATTGACAGCGGATGTGGTTTTTCCCACTCCTCCTTTTTCGCTCGCGAACACAATGGTTGTGGTCATGCCATGCTCTTTATGTGGGTGGCCGGGGACCGGCGACGGATGAACCCCCCCTCTTCCCACAGATAACGAATTTTATTGTCTGGGGGGTCCGGGAGATTTCTCTCACTGGGGGATGCTGTTTATTTTTAACTTGAACGGTTCAAGAAAACAAGCAAACCTGCCAACCTTTGCTTTTTGTGGACAAAAGCGGGTTCAAATGGTTTTTTTTGTCGCGTTATAAACGGAAATAAAGGGGTTCCAGGTGGGCGGAAAGAGTGCTTTTCGCCTGCCCTGGAAAAAGATGGGGGGCTGGGAGCCCCCGCGTCTGTTCCGCAAAGCGGATTGGGTTACTTCCTTTGTTTGTTTTCTCGTTCCAGCCTTAGTTTTTCTTCTCTTTCCGGTTTTATAAAATAGATATACACAAGATAGTAGAGAAACCACAAAACAACAATCGGCAGGGTAAACAACCCCATAGACCATTCCATTTCCGGAACCATATCATTCCCTCAACATTAAAAGGTTGGGTTTAAAACCATTTTATCGGGTGAACTCACCAGGTTGAAAACGGTGGGCGGAAAATACCGGGAGGGTCTGCCTAAATACAACCGTCCGTTATCCAAGACAGGTCATGGGCGCTATCCGACTGGCCTTTTGAGAAGCCGCCTGAAATGGGTTACTTGGTTTTTGGATTTTGGTTTTTTTCGGGCTTGATATAATACTTGTACACAAACCAGTACATCCCCAAAATAATCCCCACCGGGATGACAATCAACACAAACGTGCTCACCATCATCATGTCACTATGCTGCATGGGCATTCCCATCATAGACGGACTCTCCTGAAAATAAACAACAGGCTCCCCGGTTAAGGGGAGCCTGTTGTTTGAACCTATGGGTTTAAAGAATATAGACAGTGTAATAAAGGAAGGGCCACACCACCACCACGAACATCCAGAACATTTGGGAAACATAAAACTTTCCGGCATGATCCTTGGGTTTCTTGGCGGCGCGAATGGCAAAATAGACGTATGAGTGCAATAACAGGGCGATAATCACATGCAACGCATGGAAGCCCACAATCATGTAAAACAACCCACCGTATACATTTTCTGTAATTCCCATCCCGAACCGCAGCAGGTTAAACCATTCATACCCCTGGAGCAGCAAAAACGCCGCGCCCAGCCCAATGGCCAATTGCATATGGCGCAACAGGGATTTCTTTTGAAAAGGGTCGTTGAACGGTTTTTGGGAAAGATAAATGATTACGCCGCTGGCCAACAGCACCAACGTATTGAAGGCAGTGGCCTCCACCGGCAGCCGGGGCTGTCCGGGGGGGGGCCAAACATGAATGTGGGATCGGAGACCCAGATAGCCGCTGACCATGCCGGCAAACAGCAGGGCCTCCGAAGCCATAAAGAAAAACGCGCCTATAACCGCACTGGGTACTTTTTGTTGCGATTGTGTGTTCACAGATTTCAGCGCAATGGAAAGTTAACAAATTTACAACACCCGCATGAAAAGGCCGCTTACGGATTGAAGCGGATCCAGTTCACACCGGTATCATTCAGCACATCAAAATATGAAAATGCGAACAAAAACACCAGGCAGAGCACGGCAAGGCCCAACAGCAGGACCACCCATTTGGGCTCCGCGTTCAGGTGCATAAACCACCCGCCCACAATCACCCACTCCACCACGGTCAGCGTCAGGGCCACTTGGGCCGAGACAGCGCCGCCCACGGTCAAAAACGTCACCAGGGCCAGCACAATCAGGGTCACCAGCAGCGCCCACACCTGGAACATCTTTTTTACATTGACTTCAGCTTCAATAGTCATTGTTCCTCCATTCTAGGATTACGATTTGAGTGAATAAACCTTATTTCGCGATGTAGTACAGAGGGAACACGATCAACCAGACCATATCCACAAAGTGCCAGTAAATCCCGGCTATTTCCACCCGCTGGTAGTTCATCCCTTTTTTCACACCCAGGGACACAGCAAACAGGGCGATGATTCCCACCACGATGTGAGCACCGTGAATCCCGGTGGTCAGGTAATAGTAGGTCCAGAACAGATGGGAGGTCAGGGTAAACCCTTCGCTGATATCCGTGGTCCACTCAAACGCCTTGATGCACAAGAACAAAAGACCGAGAGCGATGGTCAGGTAAATATACTTGACCGCGTTGTCTTTGTCTTTCTTCTGGGCCGCGGCATGGGCCATCACCACAAACAAATCGCTTGTAAGCAGGATGATGGCGTTGACGCCGCCGATCAGGGTGTTGGTGTGATGGGTTTGCTCGGCCCATTCGGGATGAGCCACACGGGTCATCATGTAGGAAACCAGCAATCCGCCGAAGATCACAATCTCCCCGGAAAGCAGCAACCACATGGCCAAACGACCGGAAGGAATTCCGGTGTTGCTACGGATTTCTCTTGCGACTGCCGACATTTTTTTTCTCCAGTTTTTAGATATCCCTTATTTACACGGGATAAGAAGGCTGCCCACCAAAAGTTGGCACCCCAGGGGTTTCACCCCCCGCCGGACCGTTCATCCGGGCCGTATTAGGGCCTTTCAAAACCTCCATCCGGTATTTACTCCCGCAGCCGCCGGGTTGCCCCGGTTTTTTTTTGGATAAGGCGGCAGGCCCCGAAGGGCCCGCCATAAAAATCAACGCAAAAGGTCACGCGGATGCCAGCCTACCCCTGGACATTTTGGGGGAAGGAATCATCCTTGCGGCCCGGAACACTGTACTCATAAGGCCCGCGATAAACCGTGATGGGCTTATCAAAGTTGCCATGAGGCGGAGGAGACACAGTGGTCCACTCCAATGTGTTGGATTTCCAGGGGTTGTTGCCGGCTTTTTCGCCGGAAGCCCAACTTTTGAAAAAGTTGAACAGGAAAATCAGCTGGGAAGCCAACAAAACCAGAAGAGACACTGTGGCTATCACCCGCAGATCATGAGCTTCCGGGGTGTTTACCAGAGAGAACGGTTCGTAGTTGTAAATCCTCCGGTGCTGGCCCATGAACCCCAATTTGAACAGGGGAATGAACAGGGTATTGAAGGAAATGGTGGTCAGCCAGAAGTGCAGCTTGCCCAACCCGGGATTCATCATGCGGCCAAACCATTTGGGGAACCAAAAGGTGATGGCCGCAAACCCGCCGAAGAAGGTGGCGGGGAACAAGGTGTAATGGAAGTGCGCGACCACGAAATAGTTGTCGTGGAAGTAAATATCCGAGGAGGAGGTTCCCAGGTGAATCCCGGTCACACCACCCACCAGAAACTCGCCGATTCCGGCAATCGCCCACAGCATCGGCACCTCAAAGGTGATGGAGCCGCCGTAGAGGGAGAAAATCAGGGAGAACAGCATCACCCCGAACGGAATGGAGATAATAATGGTGGTGATGGTGAAGAACTCCGCCATCCGGGGGTCAATCCCCGCCTGGAACTGATGATGAGCCCACACGATAAAGCTGAGGGCGCCCAGGAAAATGGTGAAATACAGGGTAACTTTGTAACCGAACAACGGCTTGCGGGAAAACACCGGAATGATGTCCGCAAAGAAACCCAAAGCGGGCAACAGCACCACATACACTTCCGGGTGGCCGAAGAACCAGAACAAATGCTGGAACAAAATCGGATCGCCGTCGGTGGAAGGGTTGTAGAACCCGGTACCGAACATCCGGTCAAACAACATCATGATGGCGCCGGCCACCAGCGGTCCCACGGAAAGAGCGAACACGATGGAGGCGATGTTGATCATCCAGATGCTCATGGGCAGCTGCCACAGACCCAAACCTTTGGTCCGCATGTTCAGGGTGGTGGTGATAAAGTTGATCCCCCCCAACAGGAAGGAGACAAACTCCAAGGCCACGGCCAGAATCCACATATGACCGCCCCAGATAATGGGGTTGCCGTCATAGCCCATGTTGTAATACTCCACCTGACCGTCAATGATGCCTTTGGAGGCATTCAACGGAGGATAGGCGGTCCATGCCCCCGCGGCGGCGCCGCCCGGCATAAAAAACGAGGCGACCAGCACGATACAGGACACCAGGAAAATCTGGTAGGACAACTGGTTCAACCTG
>JAOUFO010000145.1 GCA_029858165.1 Deltaproteobacteria bacterium
TCACCGGCCAGCCCCGGCGGATTATAGAGGCGGTGCTGGCCGGGTTTTAAACCTGTTGAAAATGGCTGCCCAGCCTGTAAAAGAGGGGCGGTTGGGGCGGGGTCGGTGCACTTCTTTTTGGGTTCCTGTCTAGCACCTCCCGCCGCCTTGCCACCCGTCGGCACAGCCTTCGTGTGGTTGGGGCGGGGTCGGTGCACTTCTTTTTGGGTTCCCTTGACCCTGTTGAAGTGTTCTTTCACACCCGTAAAAGGGTGCGCGGGGGGGCCGCTCCCCTCCATGCTTTTTCGCTTTTGGCCGGGCTGGTTGGTGCCTTGGGCCTATCGGCTCCCCTCTCCCCGGTCGCTTTCTGCCAGGGCGGGCCTCACCCCCGGCGCATTAAGCGCCACCCCCTCTCCTGATGGCGAGGGGGAAGGTGGTGCATGTTTAAAGTGGACAACGGCCATCTGCCTTGCGGGTTTACCAAGGCCTTTCTGTCTATTGAAGCTATTGAAATGATTTATCCTATCTCCCCCTCTCCCCCAGGAGAGGGGGCCGGGGGGTGAGGCCCCAAGGCTGGTTGCGCTTCTTTTTGGGTTCCTGTCTAGCACCTCCCGCCGCCTTGCCACCCGTCGGCACAGCCTTCGTGTGGTTGGGGCGGGGTCGGTGCCTTTCCTTTTGGGGTTTAGTTCCAGGAAAGGCGGGAGGAGAGGTTGTGGAAAAAGTAGTTTTCTTCAAAGAAGATCAACCTGGCCCGGCGGTGGGAGCGTTTGCACAGGATTTCATTCCCCCCGGTCAGCATGGCCACCGGTTTTCCGTCTATGATAAAGCGCACATCCTGAGGGGCCACCGGTGGGTGCAAATAAAACCGCACCTGGGTTTCCGGGGATAGAATGAGGGGTCGGGAACTGAAGTTGTATTCGTTGATACCATCCAGGACAAAACAGTTCACATCCGGCATGACCACCGGAGAGCCGGTGGAAAGCAGATAACCGGTGGATCCGGTAGGGGTGCCCAGAATGACCCCATCCCCCCGGATGGTGCGGATTTTTGCGCCGTTTACCCACACATCCACCATGATCATGCGGGAGCCGCTTTTGATGACCATTTCGTTAACCGCGTGTGCTTTGCCTCCCGGGTAAGAGCAACTTAAAATCAGTCGTTCGCTCACCAGATAATCCCCCGCCAGAACCCTGAACAGCAGCTTTTCCAGATCAGACCTGTCCCCGGCGGTCAGAAACCCCACCAGCCCAAAGTTGACTGCCAGCACCGGCTGATCGGGAAACTCATCCAACGCCCGCAACACCGTGCCGTCCCCCCCCATGGCGATCACCAGGTCCAGGGGGTGGTCCGGCCGGTCATGGTTCAGCACAAACATTTTGACCCCCATCCGGTCAAAAATGATTTGCATTTGCTCCAGGGGAAACGGCTGGGTTTCATCCCGCAACAGAATACCGATGGTGTGAAGGGGGTTCAAGCCTTAAACTCCTGGGCAGGATTTCCGTTAGGGGGCAATATAAAGCCGGGTGTGCCCGGTCATAGGGCTATCCGGGGAGGGCCTGAACCCCCCGCAACACAGCAGATGGAATCAGGTTTCGTAAGTGATTCTGGAATCAAACACCCGGTCCCGCAACTCCCGCCACACATCGTGGGGAAACTTTTCCGGCAGGGAATCCCATCCCATGATAATCAGCACGATTTCCCTCATTTTGGGGCGGGTCATCCCCCGGCGTTCCCAACTGCGGTAGATATCCTCGTCAATGGGAGACAGGGACTTGTTGTCCAACGTTTTTCGGTACAAAAATTTGGTGGCGCTGTCCGGATTGGTTTGCACAAATTCCAGGATGGCCTGCTCGGATATCCTGCCGGTGCCATAGATGACATCGTCATCGTCCAGGGTGTCATCATGGGTCGCCGGTATGTCCGCCGGTTCCTCCAAGGCTTGGGCTTCCGCCTCTGTCGGTTTGGGGGGGGGCTCCCGCAGGGGTTCTTCCTCCCACCCAGCCGCGGTCTCCGGCTCGGCCTCTGTTTCAGACGGGGGCGCCCTTCTGGGCTGGGGGGCAGGTTTGGGGGCCTCTGGGGCCTCGGGTCTGCGCCGGGGCTGGGGCACGGTCTGGGGAGCGGCCTTTTTCAGATACTGATCCCCCAACAGCAGCATAAACACCACCACCAGCACCCCCACACCCAAAAAAGTGCCGGTGTAGATCAACCCTTGAAGATTCAGTTGATAACGGTATTTGTTGTGGATCTGTAAAACGTAGTCCAGGCCGTTGTTGACGAAGAAACTGGATTCCCTCATTCCTGAGAAAAAGACCAACATCCCCGCCATCAGGGCGGAAATGAAGATTAAAAACACCGCTAGATAAAACCTGTTTGATGACATGGCCGTTTAGGGGAACAAGTTGGTGACTCCTAATGGTTTTTCTTCGTTATCGGACAACAGGAATCAAACTTGATTTATTTTATGGCCCCTTCCATTTGGTTTTCATCGGTTTTTCAGGGTTTCTCCCTTCAGGATGGGGGGTTTGGTCCTCCGGTTCTCCGAACAGCGATACTTTGAATCTGGTTTCCGGGTGGGCCACCCGGGCATCCCGGTTTTGCAGGATGTATTGGCCGCAGAAGTGAATCAACTGGCTGATGCGGCTTTTGTCATTCCACATCCCCCCTTCTTCGTACAGGGTAATCAATTGACGCAGGGGTTCCAGGGCCTGCCGGTATCGTTTGGCCTTGAACAACCTTGTCTGGGCATCTTCCAGCTTGGCGATGGCCTCGGACCGTTCTCCCAGGCGCACCAGGGCTTCCGCCAGCGTCAGACGGCTTTGAAGGGCGTCATCCTCCTGTCCGGCCTGATCGTACAGATTCTCTCCTTTTTGCAACAGGCGGACCGCCTCCACCAGATTGTCATGGCCCAGGTACAATTTGGCCAGTTGGGTAAGGATATGGGCGTGCAGGTCCTGCCTGCCGGACCATTGGGCGATGGAGGAAGCCAGATTGAGCAGGGATATGGCCCGCTCCCACCGGCCAAGGGCATCCATGGCCTGAGCCGTGTGGAACAGCACCAGGGTTTTGCCGTAAGGGTCATCCAGGTCCACATAGCCGATCATCACCTCCTCAAAACACCCTTCCGCCTCTTCATGGCGGCCCATGCCGTCCAGACCCACCAACTTTTGGTGGCGGGTGTAGGTCAGCCAACGGGTATCCTCCGCTTCGGCAAACACGGGGATGGCCTTTTCCAGATGCTTGACCCCCATGGAAAACGCGCCGGTTTCCATCCACTGAACCCCGGTGTGAACCCATTGCTTTGCCGATTCCACCGTATCCGAATCAATCATTTCCGGTTCTCATGTAAGGGCGTTCGCGGGCAAACACGACTGCCTGCCTGGGTCTTCGGTTTGACAACCGCTTCCCAATGGGTTAACTTATCATAATGTTAGGCAGAACACCGCCTGTCGTTTTCGGGCGTCCCATCCATTGCCATTGGATTTTACCGCCATCCTTCCGGGGTTGGCAACCTGCCCGGCACTTTTTAAACAACGCCAACCTAAAAAAACCGGCAAGTCCCAGCGCCATCCCGCGGCAAGCCCCAAAACCATCAAGGGCCGCGGGTCTGTCAGCGGAATCAAGGGGGGGAATCCGTAATCACCAACCCCATATTCCCGCCGCACGGTAAAATCCCTGCCCCATACAAAGCCGGGACGCAGCCTAAACAAGGAGCCGCCATGCAACGCATATCAGAACTTCTGGCCAAAAAAACCCAACTGAAAGTCCATCTCTCCACCGGCAGCCATCCCAAATCCCTGCGGGAATCGGTGGAAGCCGAACTGGAAAAAGTTGAAGCCGAAATAGACACCCTCCTCAAAAAATCCTCCGGGTTCTGACCCCCCCAAAAAGAAGTGCAATCAGCCCGCCAACGGCATTTGGAGCCGACAGGCGACACAATGCAAGGCGGTGCTGATTGCCGGACAGGGCACAAAAGAAGTGCAATCAGCCCGCCTGAAAAAAACCTCCCTCTCAAACCGGATGGCATGTGGCGGGAAACCGTGATAGGATTCCCCCCGGTGGCCCCTGCGGGCTGATGATTCAACAATCCAATCACATCCAAACATGGAGGGGCCATGGTCAGTCGGATAGTCGCCATCGGGGTGATATTTGTGGGGGTGTCCATCGCCTGGATGATTTTAAGCGCCACGGTGTTTTACCGCACCTATGACCAGGACACCGAACTGAAAAAAGAGGTGGCCTCTTTGTGGGGCAGCGAGCAGACCCAGAAGGCCCCAAAAGCCGCCTATTTTGTAACGGAACGGGTGATGGAGGAGGAAGGGTACGGCAAAAACAAAACCGTCCGCTCGGTGGAAAAGAAAATAGAAAAGGAAATCCCCCTGATGTCCAGCGACATTCAGGTGGGTTTGGAACTTGAACACCGCCAAAAAGGGTTGTTGTGGTACGCCACCTACCGGGTGGCCTACCGGGGCGCCTATCGGTTTACCAACACCCTGGCCAAACCGGTGGAGGCCCACCTGTTTTTTGAATTTCCGGTGTACAACGCGGTGTATGATGATTTTATCTTGGGGCTGGAAAAAGGAGTGTGGAAAATCCCTCCCGGAAAAAGCGATGGAGAGGGGAACAAAATGGAAGGGGTGGTTGCTTTGGGGCCGGGCCAGAGCGTCATTCTGAACGCGGGGTACAAATCCCAGGGGATGGACCAGTGGAGATACGATTTCGGCGAAGGAATCTCCACCGTGCGGGATTTCTCCCTGGTGCTGAACACCGATTACGATGACATCAATTTTCCGGCCAACACCGTCTCCGCCACCGAAAAAAACAAAACAGACAAGGGGTGGGAACTGGCCTGGCGTTACAAAAACCTGCTGACCGGGTCCAGCCTGGGAATGGAAATGGCCCAAAAACTACAGCCGGGGCCATTGGCCGGGCGCATCAGTCTGTTTGCTCCGGTATCTTTGTTCTTTTTTATTTTGGTGTTGTTGGTGGTGGGGATCACCCAGGGCATCAGCCTGCACCCCATGCATTTCTTTTTTCTGTCGGGGGCGTTTTTCGCCTTTCACCTGCTGGTGGCCTATCTGGCGGATCAGGTCTCCATCCATCTGGCATTTGCCATTTCCTCGCTGGTTTCGGTGTTTCTGGTGGCAACCTATTTGCGGCGGGTGGTTTCTGATTCCTTTGTGACCCGGTTTGCCGGTCCGGCCCAACTGGTGTATCTGGTGGCGTTTTCCTACGCTTTTTTCTTCAAAGGGATCACCGGGTTGTCCATCACCATCGGGGCCATCACCACCCTGTATGTGCTGATGCAACTGACCGCCAAAACCAACTGGGCCACCGTGTTTACCGCCAAAAAAGAATAAACCCCCAAAAGAAAGGCACCGACCCCGCCCCAACCACACGGAGGCTGTGCCGACGGGTGGCAAGGCGGCGGGAGGTGCTGGACAGGACCCAAAAAGAAAGGCACCAGCCCGGCT
>JAOUFO010000146.1 GCA_029858165.1 Deltaproteobacteria bacterium
GGGGGTTCGGGCGGGGGGGATCCGTTGTGGTTCAGCCGCACCCCCCGTTGCGCCGCCTGCGGAATTGTGTACCCGGAGCCTCATCCCCGGCTGTTTTCTTTCAACAACCCGGCGGGGGCCTGCGGGGTGTGTCACGGGTTGGGGGTTACCGAAACCGCCGACGAAAATTTGGTGGTGGCCGATGGGAATAAATCCCTGGCCGAAGGGGCGGTGGCCCCCTGGGAGGGGCGGCAGGCAAACGCCTTTCAGGCCGCCCTGGAATCTCTGGCGGAGCATATCGGGTTTTCCCTGCTGACCCCTTTTAACCGGCTGGACCCGGCCCACCGGCAGGTGATTTTGTACGGCACCCAGGGGCAGGATGTCCCGATGCATTATCAGGCGGGGGCCACCCGCCACGAGTATCACCGCCCTTTTGACGGGGTGATTCCCAGCCTGGAGCAACGGTACCGCTCCACCGATTCCCCTGCCGTCCGGGAGGCTTTGCGCCGGTTTTTCAGGCGGGATGTTTGCACACGTTGCGGTGGCGGGCGGTTAAGGCCGGAGGCGCTCCATTTTTTTCTGGGAGGGTTGAACATTGCCCAGGCCGCCGCGTTGACGTTGCCCCTGGCCGCCCGCTGGCTGGACGATTGGGCCGGGGGGCTGACCGGAGAGCGGGGCCGGGTGGCTTCGGGGCCGGTGGGGGAGGTCCGCTCGCGGCTGAAATTTTTAACGGGGGTGGGGCTGCATTATCTGGCTTTGGACCGGCCCATGACCACCCTTTCCGGGGGGGAGGCCCAACGCATCCGGCTGGCCACCCAGATCGGCTCCGCTTTAAGCGGGGTGTTGTATATTCTGGATGAGCCTACCATTGGGCTGCACCAGCGGGATACGGGCCGCCTGTTGGACACCCTGGATGAACTGCGGGGGGCGGGCAACACGGTGGTGGTGGTGGAACATGACCGGGAAACCATGGCCCGGGCCGGGTACTTGGTGGAAATCGGTCCGCGGGCCGGGGTGGAAGGGGGGTATCTGGTGGCCCAGGGCACCCCGGATCAATTAAAAGCCAATCCCGGCTCCACCACCGGCGGATATTTAACCGGCAGACGGTCCATCCCTTTGCCCTCCCGGCGCCGACCGGCCGGGCGGCTGAAACTGGTGCTGGAACAGGTGACCACCCACAACCTGAAGGCCGTCACGGTGGAAATCCCCCTGGGGCTGCTGGTTTGTGTCACCGGGGTATCCGGCTCCGGCAAAAGCTCCTTGGTGTTGGATACCTTGTACCCGGCCCTGATGCAGCGGCTGCACCAGCAGCCTTTGCGGGGGCTGGAGTTGGGGGGGCTGCAAGGGGCACAGGCCCTGGAGCGGGTGATTCACATTGACCAGTCTTCCATCGGACGTTCCGCCAGATCCAATCCGGCCACCTTTATGGGGGTGTTTTCTCTTATCCGCCAGCAGTTTTCCCTGACCCCGGAGGCCCGCCGCCGGGGGTACACCCCCCAGCGGTTCAGCTTTAACGTGGAAGGGGGCCGTTGCATGGCCTGTGGCGGCGAGGGACGGCGGCGCATAGAAATGCACTTCATGCCGGACCTGTATGTGGGGTGTGAGGCTTGCGGCTCCACCCGTTACAATCGGGAAACATTGGAAATCCGCTACCGGGGCAAAACCATTGATGATGTGTTGGCCATGACGGTGGAGGAGGCGTTGGGGTTTTTCAAAGCCCACCCGGCCATCCGGGACCGGCTGGCCACCCTGACCGGGGTGGGGCTGGGGTATCTTTCTTTGGGCCAGCCGGGCAACACCCTTTCCGGCGGGGAGGCCCAGCGGCTGAAGATCGCCCGGGAACTGAGCCAGAAAAATCCGGCCCGCCGCCTTTCCATTGGCAAAAAAGCCGCCGGGGAAGGGGGCCAAACCAAAGGGCGGACCTTGTATATTCTGGACGAGCCCACCACCGGGCTTCATTTTGAGGATGTGGAAAGGCTGCTGGATGTGTTAAACCAATTGGTAGAAAATGGCCATTCGGTGGTGGTGATAGAACACAACCTGGATTTGATACGGTGTGCCGATGTATTGGTGGAGCTTGGCCCCGAAGGCGGGGAGGCGGGGGGCCGTCTGGTGGCCAGCGGCACCCCGGAAGAGGTGGCCGCCCTCAACCCTCCCACCCACACCGGAAGGTTTCTGGCCCCTTTGTTGTAATCCACCCCCTGGCACGGTAAAAAAAAGGAAGGCTTTTTGCATGGTTTTAAGCCGTAAGAGCCGGGGAAAGAGTTTCCGCAAGGAATGCGGAGGTTTTAAAGGGACCGGAAGCAACCCAAATCAAAGCAAAAAGGAGCAGTCTTTGAAACGCTTATTTTCGCGGTCGATGGTGGGGTGTCTGGCATTGTGGCTGGTCGCGGGGCAACCCCTGGAGGCCCAGGCCCAGGAAAAACCCCCTTTGGCCATGGGCATCACCTTTCAGTGGACCGCCGCCGGCGGGGTGCTGGGAGCCGTGGTGGGGGTGGCCATGTGGATGACTGATCCGGGCAATCCGGCCAACCGGCTGGGCCGCTCCGTGATGGAGGGCACTGCCTGGGGGGTGTTTGCCGGAGCCGCCATGGGGGGGATGATGATGGCCCGCAACGCCAGGGGGACTGGCCAGCCCACGGCGGATTTGTGGGACCCGCTGGCCCCGGAAAACCGCATCGGGGGGCGGGAAATAGCGGAGGCTCAGACCCGCTATCAATTGGCCGCGGCTTATGGCGGACCGGAAATCATTGTTCCGGTATTGGATATTCGGTTTTAAAACCGTAGGCCGCACAGCCCCCTGTGCCGGTGCTGAATAAGGATTGTATTAGACCATTGTTGTATCAGACCATGGGAATGTTTCTTTGATCCCACCCACCAAAACGGAAGGCCCGGTTTTTATGATTCCTCAAAAATCCCTGATGGTCCAGTTTGTGGCAATCATCATGGCCGGAGTGGTGTGGGCCGCTCCCGTATTGGGTCAGGATGGAGGAGAGCCTCCCCCCCCCCCGACCAGTTCCCAACCGGTGATGGAAAACGTTTTTTGGAACGTGGTGTGGGGGTCCGCCGCCGGTCTGCTGATCGGCGGGGCTGTTTCCATCATCGGCGCCCAGGATAAAGAAGCCCCCCCCAACCTGCGGCCCGATATGGTGTCCGGGGCCACCATCGGGGGGGTGGTGGGGCTGGCCGCCGGGGTGTTTTTGGTTTTTTCCGGCATATATTTTCAGCCGGAAGGGGCCACTCTGGTGCAAGCGGATCCTGCCGCTCCCCTCTGGACGGGGAAAGACTCCTCCTATCATCTGGAACCATTGGTGCTGGAGACCTCCCCCGCCGACCCCGGCAAAATAACCGGCTTTAAAATGCTGGTGATCAACAATCGTTTTTAAAGATCAGGCCGGGCGGGCAAGCTCATGACCAAAAAATTTCGCCATGGGCTGGAGGTGTTGCTGGTTTCCATGTTGCAGGGCTGGGTGGCCCTGATTCCCCTCAAAGCCATTCCCTTGGCAGGCTCCCTTTTGGGGGGCTTTCTGTTTTCTGTTTTGCGCCTGAAACGCCGTCTGACCCTGCACAATCTGGACCTGGCCTTGGGGGCCGTCACCTCCCCCCAGGAACGGCTGGCCATTGCCCGGGGCTGCTATCGGTTTTTCGGCATGGTGATTTTGGAGGTGATGTCTCTGGGCCGGGTGGCCAAGGGCCGACTATCCGACCACCTGACGGTGGAAAACCCCCAGGTGCTGGACGAAGCCCTGAAAGGGGGAAAAGGGGTGATTCTGGTCAGCGGCCATTTTGGCAACTGGGAATTGATGGGCGGGGGGCTTTCGCGCCTGGGGTATGTGCTTTCCATGTATGTGGGGCGGCAGCACAACCCCCGCATTGACCAGATGGTCAACCGCCTGCGCCGCACCCTGGGGACCGAAACCGTGCCGGAGGGGGCCTCCATGCGGGTGATGCTGAAGGCCCTGAAAGCCAACCGCATCGTGGCCATGCTTTCGGACCAGCACTTCAGCCGCAAAATCCACTTTATCCATTTTTTTGGAAAACCGGTCAGTCAGGTTCCGGGGCCTGCCAGTCTGGCTCTGCGCACCGGCGCGCGGCTGGTGGTGGGGCTTTGTCGGCGCACGGGGCCGTTTCAATACCGGGTTCATCTGGAGGAAATCCCTGTACGCCCCAGCGGAAACGAAGAGCGGGACATCCTGGTGATTTCCCAGCAGGCGGCCAATTTGTTGGAATCCGCCATCCGCCGCCACCCGGAACAATACTTTTGGATGCACGACCGCTGGAAGCCCAATCCGGTCAACTGGCGGTTCACACCGGTCAACCTGGATTTCATGGAAGCCATGACGGCCTGCCGCCGGAGTTTGCCCCCGGTGTTCATAGACCGGGACGGTACCCTGATTGAAGAGGTGAATTACCTCAGCCGCCTGGATCAAATCCGTCCGGTGGCGGGGGGGGCCAGGGCGGTGGCCGCCTTGAACCGGGCCGGGATAAAGGTGGTGGTGCTTTCCAACCAGTCCGGGGTGGCCAGGGGATACATCACCGAGGAGTTTGTGGCCCAGACCACCCGTGCCCTGGGGGACCTGCTGGCCGCCAAAGGGGCGGCGGTGGACGCCGCCTACTATTGCCCCCACCATCCCCAGGGGCTGCCCCCATACAATGTGGCCTGCCATTGCCGCAAACCCCGGCCCGGTATGCTGGAGCAGGCCCAAAAAGAGCTGGGACTGACCCTCAAAGGGGGGTATATGATCGGAGACCGCCGATCGGACCTGGAACTGGGGGCCTCCCAGGGGTTGATTCCCGTGCTGGTGCGCACCGGGTACGGGTTGCAGGCCGAACCGGACCTGCCCTCGGATTTTTTTCAGCGGGGGGGGCGGGTGTTTGACGCCCTGCCGGAGGCGGTCTATTGGATTCTCACCCGGGAAGTCCAAAACCCCGGCGGACAGCCCCTTTCACCCTGATTCCCCCTTCAGCCTGCCCGGTGCCAGAGGGCAGAACTTGCCTTCCGGCCCATTATTGGGGTAAAAGCTGGAAAATACAGGCATTTTCGGTTTACACCCCGTCGGTCTCTATAGGATAAGGGCTCTACATAAGAACCCGCAGGAAGGTACAATGGCAGAGACCCGAAAAATTCAGGAAATGCAATAAATCCAAGGTGTACTCTCCATGATGCGGAGATTTTATGAATGAAGCGGCGGACATGATCTGTGGGGCGACCTGGGCTGACGCCCTCATTGTTCTGATCAATTTTGCCCAACCGCACCCCTGGCGTTTTTAGCTGACCGTTCCCGCGGTTTTGGCGGTTTTGCTGGCGGGGTTGATGGTTTTTTATAAGATGAGACCTCTGCATAACTGCCAAAAACTCCCGTTTTGATAAAAAAGCGGGGGTTTGGGGTTCCTGTCCAGCGTTTACAGCACCGCCATC
>JAOUFO010000147.1 GCA_029858165.1 Deltaproteobacteria bacterium
GGGGGGTCTGGCCCAACCGGGTTTTATCCGCCAGACGGCCCAAAGCCAAAATATCGGAATGGCGCAACAGGTGGCGGGCCAGCCGGTCCGGCGGGGATGATTTTTCCTTCAGGATGGACCGGGCCAGGTCCGCCAAACCCGCCGCACCCGCCCGCCAGGAATATCCGGCTGCTTTGGCCAGGGCCATGTGATGCAGTTTCTCCCAACGGGCCGGATCGGCTTTGAGGTTCAACACCTCCCGCACCACTCCTTCCACCCAATCCCCTTTTTTGGGTTCCCCATCCGATTCCCCCGGAAATTCTTCCAGCCAGACCACCCCCCCGCCGGACAAGGTTTCCGGCAGGGCCGCCACAGGGGTGGTCAGGATGGGATTGCCCGCAGACTGGGCCTCCATGGCGGTGATGCAGCTGACCTCCTCAAAATCGGTGGGATACAAATGGCACCACGCCCCCCGCATCACCCGGGCCAGTTCATGTTTGGAAAGCGGCCCCAACAATTCCACATTGGGCAGCTCCCGGCACCTGGCCCACAAATGGTCGTACAAGGGCTGCATGGCCGGGGTGGTGTTATCGTATCCGGCCACTTTCAGGGTGATGGATTTGTCTTTTTTCCACAGCCGTTCCATCACCCCCCCCGCCTCCACCAGGGACACCAGCCCCCGCTCCGGGCGGGAGGAATACACCAGCACCCCCCCGGCCAGCTTGGACCGCCGCCAGGCGGCGGCCTCCTCCTCATCCGCCGCCGGAGGAAACAATTCCGGGTCCACCCCGTTGGCCATCAGGGAGACAAACCCCTCCGGCAAAGCGTACATGCGGGCCATCTGTCGGCGGTGAAAATCCGATACGGCCAGCACCCGGTCCACATTCCACAACTGGCCCGCCACCTGAGGCTGACTCCGTCTCAGGGCCAGATCATGGCTCCACCACAGATTCACCTTGGATGCGTAAGGCCGGTGAAACCCGTGGGGCACCCGTTGGATGATCAGCAGATCATGGGGGGTGGTGGAGGCGTACCATTCAAACACCGACCCCAAAGGGGTCTGCCGGGTGGACGGCCCGGCGGAAAGATACCGCACCCCATCCCATACGCCTTCCTGCTCGTTGGGGATGGAGGTGAACACGGTGACCAGATGACCCAATCCTGCCAGTTCACGGGCCGTGTAATAAGCCGCGGACTCTGAACCGCCCAGACTTTTGCCTTCCGCCAGTGTGGCGCCATGAAAAGGCATTCCCGGACAAAAGATCACAATATGCATTTATTCACCTTTGAAAAGAGGTTCCCAAACCCGTTGCACCACCGAAAGCCAGTCCATCACCGGCTCCGGGGTGAGGGGGGCCGGACCATCCGCTCCAAGCGCAAAATCAGGGCAGGCCCGCCAGAGAGGGTCCCCGGACCGGGAGGGGGTTTCCTCACCCCCCGGAGGTTCTCCCGCAGCCACAGGCACCGCCCCGCAATAGGCCGATTTGGCCCTGGCGGCAGACCCTCCGCCCCAGCGCCAGCCATCCCGGTCCACCACGCCAAACAACCGGTAACGGGCCTTCCAACACCCTTCCGCCACCTCCATGCGGCTGACCCGGTCTCTCAACATCACCCCCGGTTGGGCCAACAGCCTGCTCAGGCGGCCATAACCCGGACGGTGGTAATCCGGCTTGGGGCATATCACTTCCAGTTCCAGCCCCTTCCGGTGTTGATAGACCTGAGACCAAAGGGTCAACACCTGTTCCAGGCCGGTATCCATCGGCCCGGCATACAGGGCACGGTTTTCCCGTTTGGGCCGCCAGCACAAATCCAACAGCCCCAGGTCCACCCCCCAGGGGGCCACCAGAGCCTTGGAATCCTCCACCCAGGGGCAGGCCTGCCGGTGAGCAACGGATGAAAACACAAACCGGTCCACACACCCCGCCAGCCGGGGATGCCAGGGAGGCTCCCGACCCAGACTCCAATGCAGCTTTAACCGGGCCGCCGCGCCCATCCGCCAGGGATGAACCGCCCCCCAGGTAACCAACACCTGCCGCTGGCCGTCCGCTTCAAACCGGTTGTGGGGCAGAAAATGAACCCCCCGGTGAATCAAATGGCGGGCCGGGCCGCCGGAATTGTGGTACACCCGCACCCGGCAACCCAGGCCGCCCAGGGTGGAGGCCCACAGCACCAGGGCCTCCAGGCTTTCATCCATCCCCCCATCCAGATCATAAGGAGACCACCCGCCAGCCACATAGCCGCACCAGATATCCACACTGGGGGGCCAGATAAGTTGAGGGGAAGCCAAAGTCCATTTCGGTTCTCCCAGGTCCGGCGGCTTATGGCTGGATGTCGGGACAGCTTTTTGCAAACGGTTCATGGCATTTTTTCCTGTTTTCCGCGGATAAGTTGTTCCGCGTCCTGATTCTCTCCCCGGGTCATTCACGGGGGGTCCATCCAGTCACCTTCTGCCTTGGCTTCTTTTGCGCGCCTCCCCCGGACCGGGTGGAACCGCCGGGGGTGGCCTTCAACCTTTCGGTTGCGGTCGTTTGGGGCAGCCCTGTGGGGTCGGCGGTGGAATGGGGGGGGGCAAACCCCCATTCTTCCGGCCGGGTTTGCTTGCGTTGCAAATCACTTTTATACCGCTCCCAATCCTCCGGGCGGTCCCCCTGGGGTTTCAACGGAGTCAACATACATCCTTTTAGGTAACAAATGTTCACTTAACCGGGTGTTTCTTCACCCCCCGCATGCAGTGGATCCCCCACCCCATGCGGCGATTGAAAAACCGGGGGGCCGCAAAGCCCCCCTGACTGAAACCAATCAAACCCAAACCGGAATTTCCGGTCTACAAGGTACTGGAAGTCACGGCCATCACCAGAAACCCCAACGGCTTGGCGGTAACCACCTCATCCTGATAGTAGCCTATCTCCACCTCGGCGCATTTGCGGCGGGTGTCATAGGGATGGCGTTCCACCAGAAGGTTGGGCACCTCCGGGGCGGTCCAGCGGAAGTTGTATCCAAAAGAAGGGGATTCCATGCTGGGTTGGTCAGGAGCATAATACACCAACACATGGTCGTTCCAAATCTGGGAAAGGTTCATTCCCAGCCCTTCCTGGGCGGAATTCTGCCAGGCGTTGCCCACCAGCACCTGCATTTCCAGCAGTTCCTCTATCTGCCGGGCGGAAGGGTACACCCCGCCGCCGGTTACATGAGGGTTGGTGGCCTTGTCTATCACCTTGCCGTTGCGGCGGAAATGGCGCCACGCATTGCCGGAAAACAACACCCGGTTGGGCCGGTAGCCGGTGGAAATTTCCACGTTGTCCACCGCCCGGAAAATATCCCCCAGGGGATCCGACAAAGAATAATCGGTCCAGGCGGACCCCACCGCGGCGGAGGAACCCACGTTGGCCGGAGAACTGAGCAAATTGGCCAGCCGCAGCTCCCAATCCAAAAACAACCCGTCTTGCAGGCGCATCACCCGCCCTTCTTCAAACTGGCGCACAAACAACGGGTCCGCGTTGGCCCGGTCCTCCAGGGTCACATCCGCTTTGAGGGCGTAGTTTTTACAGTAATACCCGGCGCTGGACACCCTGGTGTGAATTTTGTTGGCCTCGCCTCCTCTTGCCCGCACGGTGTTTTCTTTACGGAACAGGTCGGCCTGCTCAAAAATCACATAGGTATCCGATTGTTTGGCCACCGGCACGGTGGGAAACAACCGGTCGGCGATAAAACCGGCGGGCCGGTAGTTTAAGGCCACGTTGGACAGATGGTGGTCTATATGGACCGCCCTGCCTTGAAGATATCCGCTCATTTATGCCAGCTCCCCGATATGGGCCATGTAGGCGGCGTTGGAAAAATTGAACAGCCCGGTCCCCACCGCACCGGAGTTCACTGCCGAATCCAGGCAGCGGCCCACCACATAACTTCCGCTGGCGGCCTCCACAAAATAGCCCGAAAGGGTCACCGTCATCCGGCGTCCGGCGGCCACCAGCCCCCCGGCGGTAAACTTCATCACCCCGGCATGGCCCAGCAGCACCGGTTCGCCGGTTTTTCCGCCGGTCAGCAGAATGCCTCCGGCCTGCCTTCCGTTTTGAGCGATGGCCCCGGAATCCAACGCCACCGCCTTAAAAATGACTCCGGTGCCCGGAGTCAGGTCCTCCATGGGTTGTCCGGTCTTTATGGACCAGGTTTCGTAATGTCCATCCACAGCCATTGGTTTACCCTCCCAGATGGGCGTTAAGGGTGAAGTCCCGGTAGGCGCCAGCCAGCGCGGGACTGGTTTTCAGCACATAATCGGCGGCCTGGCCGTAGGTCAGGTTCAATTCCACCATTTTGGCCGCGGCCAGGCGCGAAAGCCGGATGGAAGGGTTTTCCTCCTCCCCGGAAAGGGCCTCATTTCCCAGGCTGTTTTGAGAAAACCCGCTCACGGCGGCCTCTCCCCGGGGAAGCCCCACCGGCACATGGTCTATCAGACGGCGCACCCAATCCCAGGATACGCTTAAGGGCGCACCCCCGGTAAACCGGGCCGCCGGGCTGTTTTCCACCGCCGCTTCCCCTGGAGGGGCGGCGCCTTCCTCCCACCGGGTCAGTTCCCCCAGCAGACTGTCCCGCAGGGAGGGAGCCAGTTTTCCCCGGCGCACCGAATCCTCGGCAAACACCCGGGCCTGGTCCGCCGCCACACGGAAATTCTCCCGCAGGCGCATTTCCATTTCCTGCCGGGAATCCTCCCGGCGGGACAGTTCACGGGCTTCATTGCGGGCCTTGTAGGCCCGTAAATCCTCCAATTCCAGCTCCACGGGGCTGGATGGAAGGGTTGCATCCATGGAATCCTCCTTGTTGGATAAAGGGTTTATCCGTCCCCGGCGGACCGCCAGGCCAAAAACGGTAAAATCCCCCAGGGACAACCCGTTTTGGGGCGCGGCGGTCATATAGGCCGTCAGGTCCTTCAGGTTGTTGACCGCGGGAAGGTCCGCCCCCAACAGGGCCACCGCCTTCAATGCCTTTCCCAGATTTTGGCCCCCCTGGCGGACGTGGGTATAGATTTCCGCACTGACCCGCCGGTAGCGGCCGGACCGAACGGCCTGGAACACCACCGGGGGCACCTGGGCAAAGGTGGCCAGCAGCCTGTCCCCCTCCACCCGCAACCGCTCCACCCAGCCCAGGGCCGGGTCGCCATCCTTTTGACCCAACAGGGTCTGCCTGTCATCATGGCCAAACTTCAACGGGGGTTTGATCTGCCCCCGGAAACGCTCAAAATTGGCGGCAATTTCCACCAGGGTTTCCCGGGTAAATGCTTCTCCGTTCCACACCCCCACACTGAAAATTTCCGCTTCTATGGTTTTGTCCGCTGATTTGCTCATGGAAAAATGTCCGCCGTTGGGGTTGTGGGTGATGGATGCAAGGCCGGGTATCCCAGCAAATGGC
>JAOUFO010000148.1 GCA_029858165.1 Deltaproteobacteria bacterium
GGGCGCAAAGCCTGCAAAACCGCGAAACGAAAGGTGCCGAAGGGATTTCGCATCAGGTCAGTTACAAAAGCCAGCCCCGCCCCCCCCGGCAGCCCCCGGAACAACCCCCCGTTTTCAGTGGACCGGGTTTCAGCCAGGCGGTGAAGGCAAAACAACAGATAGACCAACGGATAATGACCCCCCCCTTTTTGAAGCTGACCCACCACCCCTCCATCCACGGTTTTAAAATACCGGTCCGGCTGGAATCCTGGTAATTTTTGGGGGTGGGCGGACAAAAACTGCCCGATCACCTGATGGGAAATGTAATGGCTCCACCCCCGGGTGAAATCCTCCAGGGGAATCCGCTGGATGGGGCGGGTTTTGCCGGAGAGTTCGTCCGGGTCGGCGGCCTCCGCCAGGTCCAGCACAATCCCGGAGCGCACATGGAGTGCCTCGGCGGATTCCCGCCGGAACCGGAAGTTGTACACTGCCGCTTTCAGCTCTTTGTACCGTTCACTTTGGATAAACCCGGCCCCCTCCCCTGCTTTTTGCTGTTGGATCCATTGTTTCAACCCCGCCAGAGCCACATACAGCCGCTGATAGATGTTTGCCCGCATTTTTTTGGAAAGGTGGGCGAACATCCGGGCTTTATCCGCCACGAGAGGCATTTTCCGCAGCAGGGTATGCACCTCCAGGGGAAACCGTTTTCTGGCCGCCTCCATCCGGGGGCTGAGGCGGGCTTTTTCCACCAGGTACGGGCGGGCCAGGTTTTGGGTGGTCAGTTCATCCATCAGGGCTGTTACTTGTTCTTCCATCACCCCGGCCAGGGGGGAATCCCCTTTTTGAAGCTCGTCAAAACTTTCAATGGCCGTATCCAGCCCTTGCAATACAAATTCCAGCCGGGCCTGGGCCACCCGCAGATAATGGGCCGGGTTGCGGTGTTTCAGCCGCAGGGTATGGGGCAGGCCGTCCACCGGCAAAAAAGTTAGCTGCCCATTAAATTCTTCCACGGCGGCCACGGTTTGGGCCAGGGTTTGGGGCAGGTTTTCACAGGCCGCGGCCAGGGCCGCCCCATAGGCCTGATCTATGGCGGCTTCTTTGGAGGGGGGGATCATCTGCCGCTCCAGTTCCTGCATGGATTCCTTGAAAAATCCTTTGCGGGCCTGATCGGCCATTTTTTTTGGATTGATGCCTGCCCGTTTGGCGTAATCGGTAATCAGGTTTGTCAGAGGTCCCCTGTCCGTCGGGGGTTCGCCGGAAAGCAGCAGCAGTTTTTCCCGCATCCCGGCGGTAACCTGGGTTGCCCCCCGGGCGGTTTCCTCCCGGTACGGCTCCCGGCATAACACTTTTTCCCGCAGATAAATATCCCCCAACAGGCGGGAAAACAGAACCCGAAGCACTGCAAGCGCCTCTTCCTCACCGGTGGGCTTGGGGGCGACCACCAGTTGCACGGCGTAATGTTTATCCAGAGGATGATACCGGTAGGATGAGGCAGGCATCGGAACGGAGGGGGGCACCGGGGCACCGGATGCCTTTTCGTAGGCCTCTTTGCCGCTGACCAATATATCGTGGGAAAAATCGTGGAGTTCCAGCCCCTGGCCGTCACAAAAAGAAAGCAGTTCCGGGGTCCATTCCAGCACCGCTGTTTTTACACCGGGGGGGATGTCCCCATCAAACCGGATGTGTTTGCGCTCTCCGGCCAGATCAAACACGGCAGGCCGACGATTTTGATCATGGGCGGCCACCCGGTCCGCCATCCCCCTTCGCCCGGCCAGGGAGAACCGTTCCTCCAGCATGGCTTCAAACCGATCCTCAGGAATGGCCTTGGTTGTCATGGATGCTCCTTGATGGTCCGGGAGGGCGGGTGCGGGGATGGTGGGATTTGCCTTTCTGTTTGAACCACAGCCCCCCGCAAAAGGCAAGCCCGACAAAAAGAACCCCCCCCGGCCGGGCAGGCAGGGGGGGGTCAGGTCAAATCACCAGCAATCGGCGGAAAAGGTTATTCCCCCACCCCGGCCCATTTGCCGGAACGCAAGGCCCGGCTCACCCCTTCGCCGGAATCATCCGATCCCATCAGAGAAACCTCCTTGCCTGCCTTGTTGAAGGCCTGGACTGTTCCCCCGCCGGATTTGGCGCCGCCGATATAGACAATATCCTTGTCGGCCCCGGAACGCACGGTGACCGCGCCGTTGCCTTCTTTGCTGGTGCCCATGGAAATCAGGTTTTTGCCCCCGGCGGTTTTAATCATCAGACTGCCGTTGCCGCTGGCGTCGGCCCCCAGCTTCAACAGGGATTCATCGTTTTTGGAATAGATTTCCACCAGACCGTCGCCGGTGGAGGAGGTCATGGCGGAAAGCACCGCTTTACCCCGTTTGGAATAAACGGTGGTCCGCCCGTTGCCGGAATCATCCGCTCCGGTGTAGAACACCTGGGTTCCCGCGTTGGTGTTCACCAGAAACACCCCATCCCCCCGTGAAGAGCCCCCGGCCACCACGATATCCCGGCCGTCCTTGGAGGAAATGGTAAAGGTGCCGTTGCCGGATTTGGTGGTCCCCACCGAAAACACCTTTTTGCCATCCCCGGAATAAGAAACCATCTGGCCTCCGATATCCGATTGGCCGATCAGGGTGGTGACAAAGCTTTGATTGTTTTTCACCTCAATGCGTCCCCCCCGTTTGTCGGCGGAAAGGGTCATCACCACCACCCCTTTGTCGTTGGTGATTTGCAACTGCTTGGTTTGCACGGATTCTTTCACTTCTCCCTTGGCAAACTGGGGGCCGGCGCTGGGGGTTACCAGAGCCGCCGTGTTGGCAGCGGTATCCACCATTTTTTCAGCCAGTTTGGTCACATTGCCTTTGCCGGTTTCCATACTCAGGTCCGGCACCGATCCGCCGCCGCCGCCGCCCCGCAGGGCCACCACCATGATGATGGCGGTGATGGACGCCCCGATGGCGATCAGGGCGATTCTTTTAAGCTTTTTAATCTGGATTTCTAAATCATTCATGGTTGATCCCTCATGGATGTGAAGTGGATGGTTTTAAATAAACACTCCGCTGCTATTGGCAAATCCCCCCAGGATTGAACCGAATCTTTCAGCGGAAATGCGATTGTGGCGGATAAACCTTGGGGTCCATTGGCGGCCCATGGGTTTCATTACACTATCAGTGTCATAAAAAAAAGAAAAAGGGAAACCGATTTTTGAATCACCGGATTCAGGTTGTTTATTTCAAGCCGATCCGATGGGTTTAGGCGTTCCGGTCCCGGATAAGGTACCCGGTCAGGGATTCCAGCAGACTGGTTTGGGGAGAGGGCGGCAGCCCTTCCAAAATCCGTCCGGCCCGATGGCCCAGATCAGAACAATGACGGCTGACCGCCTCCAAAGAGCCGGTTTGCTCTGCCCGGTCAATCACCCAGTTGATATCCTCCGGGGAGGTTTCGGCGGGGGGGGTCATTAAAATCTCCCGCACCCGTTCCGCCTCCCCGGGGGGCAGCCGCTCCAACAGTTCTATCACCACCAGGGTCCGCTTGCCCTCGGCGATATCCCCCCCCCGTTCCTTGCCATACCCGCCGGAAAGCACACCCGGAGCGGTAAGGGAGGAGTCGGGCGCCAGATTCAGCAGGTCGTCACGCACCTGAAACCCGATCCCCAGCAACTGGCCAAACTGGCCCAGGGCGGCGATGACGGCCTCATCCGCCCCGGCGATTCTGGCGCCTATCTGGCAAGGCCCCCGCCCGGTGTACCAACCGGTCTTCTTTTGAATCATGGTTTCAAATTCCTTTCGGTCCGGCAGGTGGTTGGTTTCCACCCAGCCGATATCCATGGCTTGCCCCTCAAAGGTTTCTCTAAACACCCGGCTGAATTCCCGCTGAACCTCCCAGGCTTTGGCCGCCCCCAGCAGCGGTTCGTTTTCCGCCAACAGTTCAAACACCAGCCCCAGCAGAAAATCCCCGGCGTTGATGGCCAGGGGCACCCCGTGAATCCGGTGCAGGGTGGGATGGCCCCGCCGCAACAGGGAGCCATCCTCAATATCATCGTGGACCAAAGCAAAGTTCTGAAACATTTCCAGAGCCAGGGCACTGGGCAGGGCCAAAGCCGCCTCCCCCCCCGCCAATGTGCAGCTTAACAGCAGCAAGGCCGGGCGGACCCGTTTTCCTCCTCTGCTGGGGTAATCCCGTGCCAGATCATACAAATAGGATTTCGGCTCCCGGTCCGGAAGATAGCGGGCCATTTCCTGTCCGATCCAATCGGAGGAACCGTTTAAAAAAGCGGCCAGAGAGGAACAATCCAAAAAAGGGGCGGGGGACTTCATGGCTCCGGCTGATTCAGGTTTGGGGGTTGGGGATTGGCCATCCCCCATTGTTCTACCGGTTTTTCACCGGCGGGGGCAAGGGGTCCCTTCTGTTTGAAATCCACGGTTGTTTTTAGCCCCCGGACCAGCGCATATTTAAAGGCAGGCTCCCCCTGCATTCACCCCCTGCAAACCCCCTTGGAGAGGCCCCCATGGATTGTATTTTCTGCCGGATCATTGCCGGTGAAATTCCCGCCCAACGGGTGTTTGAGGATGAACACACCCTGGCTTTTATGGATATCAACCCGGTTAGCGAGGGCCACCTGCTGGTGATTCCCAAAACCCATGTGGCCAGACTGTTTGACGCCGACCCCCAACTGTTGACCCATACCATCCATACAGTCCAGCGCATGGCCAAAGCCCTTCAAACCGCTTTGGGGGTCCGCAACCTGAATCTGTTGCAAAACAACGGGAAAGCCGCCTTTCAAAGCGTGGACCATCTGCACTTTCACCTCATCCCCCGCAGAGAGGGGGACGGCATCGGATTCGGCTGGCGGCTGGTCCCCGGCGACCAGGAGGTCATCCGTCAGGCCGCCCTGAGAATCTCCGGGGTTCTGCAACAATCCTGACCGGTTGGAAAAAATGAGGGAGAGGGGGGGGAGGGCAGGATGACGGCGCAACAACAGGCCTCACCCCCGCCCTTCGGGCACCCCCTCTCCTGATGGCGAGGGGGAAAGTGGTGCTTGTTTAAAATGGGCAATAGCAATCTGCCTTGCAGGTTTTTCGGGGCCTCTCTGCCTTCTTATGCTATTGAAATGTTGCGACATATCTCCCCCTCTCCCCCAGGAGAGGGGGCCGGGGGGTGAGGCCCGCAGGCCGGGCTTGCGCCGCCTTTCTTATGGGGTTCCTGTCCAGCGGCTTCAGCACCGGCACGGGCCTTGCGGCCCTGTTGGCCGGGCTTGCGCCGCCTTTCTTATGGGGTTCCTGTCCAGCGGCTTCAGCACCGGCACGGGCCTTGCGGCCCTGTTGGCCGGGCTTGCGCCGCCTTTCTTATGGGGTTCCTGTCCAGCGGCTTCAG
>JAOUFO010000149.1 GCA_029858165.1 Deltaproteobacteria bacterium
AAGGAGGGGAATCGGCCAATTGTTCCCGGTGGGCCAATTGTTCCCTGTGGGCCAATTGTTCCCTGTGGGCCAATTGTTCCCTGTGGGACAATTTTTCCCTGTGGGACAATTTTTCCCTGTGGGACAGGGCATCCTTTACTTTTTGGATTTGGTCCGGGTCCAGCCAGTCAATGGCGAACGATGGGCAGAGGGAACGGGGCATATGGAATCCATGGAGGCTTGATCTGCCGGTGAGGGCTTAGAATAATCCATTCTTTTTGTTTTGGCGAGGCGGTTGCGGTTTTGGCGGAGCGGCTTCGGTTTGGCCCGGTTTTTGGCGTTTTGTTTTGACTTTTTCCCCTTAAATTGATTATAGAACAAAAAATCGCGCGGTTTGTACCAAGGAGCCAGGGACTTTCCCCTAACGATGTGATATTTCAGGATTCCCCCGTTTTTTAGAGGCAATCTGAAGAAAAAACCTTTATGTGAGGAGACCCATGAGCGACCAGACCCAAGTTGAAGTGGTAAAGCCGGCGCGCGCCCTGGCCAGGAAATACCTGGAACCCATTTTGTTCCTGGGGGATCGCATGGCCATTGTGGACGGCGAAAATGTCCCCAAAGAGCGGAAAATTCTGGACTGGCTGGCGGATGGGGCCGGCATAAAGAGCTTTCGCCATGAAAAATGGTACCGGGAAATGAACGAACAAAAAGCCATTGCCGCCTTGGATATTGACTCCGCCAAAATGGGGGCTCTGGTCACCATTTCTCTGGTGTTGAAGGCCGATTTTGAACGCAAGGATGCGGAATTTGAGCTGTTCACCAAACTGAGAAAAATGCTGAAAGCCGCCCCCATCGCAGTCCCCATAGACCTGGACGAGCACAAAGCCCTGGCCATGAAATATTTTTCTCAAAGATAACCCCCCTTCGTTTCTCAAGGCCTCTTTTCGGGGGCCTTGAATCTTTCAAATTCCCACCCCGGCCATCCGGCGGGCTGGGGCGGGGGGAGTTATTTTTTCCGGTCCTGGGGGGGGGATGGGTCCGAAGTGATTTGCTGCCGCGGGTGGATTTGGCGCAACCGGGCTGCCACCTGCTGATAATCCTGGTTGTCGTACCGGTCCAACAGGGACAATCTTTTTTGGCCCAGAAAAGTCTTTACGGAGCGGACATCCGCCCCCCGGTCTTTAAAATGACCGGCTGAAAGCAACCGCAACGCCGACCCTCCCCCAGACAGGCCAGCCGATTCCATGGCCAGCCGGACCTGTTTGGCCAACCCCCCGCTTCCCACCTTTTTTCCTTTGACGCTCACCCAGAAAGGGGGGGGCTCCCCCCGGCCCGCCAAAACCGACTTGCCGAGCCTTTCCAGGCAATCCTTCCGCAAGGATAAATAAGCGGCCACCCGGTGCATACCCTCAGGAGCAAGGGGAATATCCACCGTATGATCCTGCCAAACCAGCCGCAGGGTCTGTCCGTCGGGCTGGGGAAACACCTCTTGCAATCCATACACCCCGGATGGCCGAACCCCGCCCCCATACATCAATTCCAACAACAGTTGCACCCGGGCCTCATCCAAACCGGCCGGGGGCAGGGCAAACATTTGCCGCACCGCCTCCTCACTCCCCTGGGGCAGGGGGCCGGTTGGCCCCGGAGGGGGGATATCCAGATGTCGCGCCGGGTTGCGCAAAATCGCCCCCCGTAAAAACAAAAACCGAAAAAACCGGTTGAGCACCCCGGCATGGTGGATGATGGTGGCAGGCCGCCAGCCCTCCTCTACCCGTAGAGAATGGATATAGCTTTCCAACACCCGTTTATCCAGGTGTTCCCAATCCCAATCGGGGGGCAGAAACAAATCCTGGGAGCGGGTTGCGCAAACCCGGATAAACCGTGCCACCACCGTTTTGTACACACTGACGGTTTCGGGTGCCAACCCTTTTTCCGCTTGCAAATAACCGGAAAATTCGTTTATGGTTTTAGAGAGCTTTCCAAGCTCCATACTCGCTTTCTCAAAATCAGGGCAGAAGAACCTTCCGGTTCCGGATTCCACCCAACAGTTTATTCCATCCAATCAGGGGCAACCAGGCCGCCTCACCGGTCCGGCTTAGGGGTGTATCCTACCATGTGGATGGATAACAACCGGCGTGATTTCAGTGGATCACCGCATTTTAACCAACGGCCCATCCGGGTGCAATCACCACCCGGCCATTTGTTTATCCGGGGTTTGAAGCTGGGGGCAACCCCCGCCATCCTCCAGGGTACCCATATTGGCGTTTTCCCGGTGTTTTTTTTTGATCTTTTATTGGGAGTCCACAGTTGAAAAAAATTGAAGCCATCATCAAACCCTTCAAACTTGAAGAGGTGAAGGAAAGCCTCAACGCCGTAGGCGTGTTGGGCATCACCGTAAGCGAGGTAAAAGGATACGGACGGCAGAAGGGCCACACAGAGCTTTATCGTGGAGCCGAATATGTGGTGGATTTTCTACCCAAGATAAAGATAGAGGTGGTGGTGGACGATGAACTGGTGGAAAAAGCGGTTGAAGCCGTCATCGCCTCCGCCAAAACCGGCCGCATCGGGGATGGAAAGATTTTTATTTATCCCGTGGAGGAGGTTATCCGCATCCGCACCGGAGAACGGGGCAAGGACGCGGTCTGACCCCCCTGAAACATTTCAAATTCAACACTGCCCGGCCATTCATCGGCGGTTGGGCAAATAAGTCGGATTAAAGACCAACCAGCAAACCTTATATTGAGAGAGGCGAGGTCCCCCATGACTCCAAAAGACGTTTTAAAATTCGCCAAGGAAAACAAAGTTGCCATCATAGACCTGAAGTTCATGGACTTTATCGGCACCTGGCAGCATTTTCAGCTTCCCGTAGGCATGCTTTCTGAAGAGTTGTTTGAAAACGGCCAATACTTTGACGGTTCTTCCATCCGGGCCTGGCAAACCATCAACGCCAGCGACATGATTGTGATGCCGGATCCCTCCACCGCCAAAATTGACCCCTTTTTCAAAGATGTCACCCTTTCTTTGATTTGTGACATCAAGGACCCGGTCACCGGTGCTGATTACACACGGGACCCCCGGAACATCGCCAAAAAGGCCGAAGTCTACTTAAAATCCACCGGGTTGGCCGATACCGCCTATTTTGGCCCGGAAGCGGAATTCTTTGTGTTTGACAGTCTCAGCTTTGCATCAGAGCAATCCGGCGCCCATTATGAGATTCATTCGGATGAGGCCCCCTGGACCACCGGCTATGAGGGAAACCTGGGCTACAAAGTGCGGCCCAAATCCGGCTATTTCCCCACCGCCCCCATGGATTCGCATCAGGATATGCGCAATGAAATGTTGCTGATCATGCAGCAATTGGGGCTGGAAATTGAGCGGTCCCACCATGAAGTGGCCCCGGCCCAGCATGAAATCAACTTTAAATTTGATACCCTGCTGAAAACCGCCGACAACCTTCAATGGTTCAAATACATTGTGAAAAACGTGGCCCGCAACCACAACAAGGTGGCCACCTTTATGCCCAAACCCATGCACAATGACAACGGCTCCGGTCAGCACGTCCATATGTCGTTGTGGACCAACGGAAAGCCCCAGTTTTCCGGGGATAAATACGCAGGGTTGAGCGAAACCGCCATGCATTATATCGGCGGTGTGTTAAAGCACGCCCCGGCCCTGGCCGCTTTCACCAACCCCTCCACCAACTCCTACAAACGGTTGGTGCCCGGGTTTGAGGCCCCTATCAATCTGGCCTATTCCAACCGAAACCGTTCCGCCTCCATGCGGATCCCCATTGTGGGGTCTCCCAAGGCCCGGCGGATTGAGTTCCGCTGCCCGGACCCCACCAGCAACGCCTACCTGGCCTTTGCCGCGTTGCTGATGGCCGGGCTGGACGGCATCCAGAACAAAATTGATCCGGGTGAGCCTTGGGATAAGGACATTTACGGTCTGCCGCCGGAAGAACTGGCCCGCATTCCCAAAATGCCCGGAAGCCTGCGGGAAGCCCTCACCGCCCTGGAAAACGACCATGCCTTTTTGCTGAAAGGCGATGTGTTCACCAGGGATGTGATAGAATTTTGGGTGGATTACAAAATAAACAGCGAAATCAAGCAGGTTGATTCCAGGCCCCATCCCTATGAGTTCACCCTGTACCTGGACGCCTAAAAAGAAAGGCACCGGCCAAAAGGGCCGCCAGGCCCGTGGTGGTGTTGCGAATGAAAAGACAAAGCCCCTGCATCCCCCTAGGGAGGTGCAGGGGCTTTTCTTGTTTGTATCGGGGGGGAAAAAAGGGAAAGCACCAAGCTGCTCAAACCGGCCCGACAGGGTCCAAAATCAAGCACTGCCTCCCGTACGGAGAAAGTTTCCCTGAAAGGGGCACGCCATCCGCATTTAAACCCTTCTCTTCGGGGATAAGGTCCGCCGAGGTGGGTTTCCCGGTTTGAACAGCCGATCCATCCCTGCCGGTTAATGGTGGGGCAGCAAATGGTTGATGAAGTCCCTGCCTTCCTTGATTTCCTCCATCAGCGGTTCGCGCCGCATGTACCCCGCTACCGACAACAGGATCATCAGCACAACAGTGGTTAAAGCCTGCATGCCTTCCATATGCAGCATATGGGTGATGGCGGCTCCGGCCATATCCACTCCCAGCAGACAGGCCCCCACCCCCACCAGTTTGGGAGAAAGCATGCATAACCCACCGCCGAACTCCATCAGCCCCACCACCAAAATCATCCAGGTGGGCAGCCCCCAGGCGGCAAATTGAGATGTGTAATGTTCAAACCCCATCAGTTTGTTAAAGCCGGTCACCATAAACAGACCTGCCATCAGAATGGACAGACCCCATATCATGGTTTCTTTGCGGGATTCGGTTGAAAATAACGTTTTCATGGCAACCTCCATTGAATCGGGTGCGATGGCTCCAATCCTCCTTTATCTCTTTGCTTATTATACCTCCACCGATGCAAAAACAGGACGCAAAAGAAGTGCAACCAGCCAGCCTGCGGCGTTTGGAGCCGACAGGCGACACAACGCAGGGCTGTGCCGGTTGCCGGACAGAACGCAAAAGAAAGGCGGCGCAAGCCCGGCCAAAAGGGCCGCAAGGCCCGTGCCGGTGCTGAAGCCGCTGGACAGAACGCAAAAGAAAGGCGGCGCAAGCCCGGCCAAAAGGGCCGCAAGGCCCGTGCCGGTGCTGAAGCCGCTGGACAGAACGCAAAAGAAGTGCAACCAGCCAACAGCCAAAAGCAATGCGGGGGAGCAAGCCCCCCCCCGCCCCCCTTTTAGGGTCTGAGATAGAAGGCCTCTAAAGGGACCAGGGGGCCACCCCCC
>JAOUFO010000232.1 GCA_029858165.1 Deltaproteobacteria bacterium
GAGGGTTGCTGTCCTCATTGGGTTTAGGGGGGGTGGATTTGTTTCTGCGGCCCAGGGTGGGGTTGTTGATGAGCGGCAACGAGGTGGTCCCCCCCGGCGGCCCGCCCCTTCCGGCAGGGGTGGTGGATGCGGTCAGCCCCATGCTGGCCGGGTTGATCCGGCGGGACGGGGGGGAGGTGGCCGCTGTGGCCCATCTGCCCGATGACCGGGGTTCCCAGGCCCGTGCCCTGGCCCAAACACCCGGCGATATATTGTTGGCGGTGGGGGGCACCAGCGTGGGGCGGGAGGACCACCTTCCCACTCTGGTGGCCGACCAGGGACGTTTGCTGGTCCACGGGGTGGCCATCCGTCCCGGGTCCCCCATGGGGTTCGGTCTGGCGCCGGATGGGGGAGGGCGGCAGCGGCCCGTGTTTTTGCTGCCGGGCAATCCGGTGGCGGCCTTGGTGGGGTATGATTTCTTTGCCGGGCCTCTTTTGCGGCGCATGGGGGGCAGACCGGCCGGGTGGCCCTATTCATCGGTGGAGGCGGTGTTGACCCAGCGGGTCCTCGGCTCCATCGGTCAGGTGGATTATGTGCGGGTGATGATTGAACCCCGCCGGGGGGCCTTGGAATCCCGCCGGGGGGCCTTGGAATCCCGCCGGGGGGCCGGTGCCGTCCCATGGCTGGCCACCCCTTTGGCCCATGGGGGGGCCGGGCGGCTTTCCACCACCACCCGTGCCGATGGGTTTGTGGTGGCGGGCCATCACAGCGAAGGCTGGCCCCAGGGTGGCCGCGCACCGGTGTGGCTGTACGATCCCCTCCCGGTGGCGGATGCCCCCTGGATAGAGGAAGAGGATAGATGAGAACCGGAAGGAATGGGAAACCCTGACAGGGAAAACAGTGGAGGGGGGAACTGTTAAGGTGGATACTTTCCAGCGGCCTTGGCATGGCGGGAAAGAATCTCCTCGGCTTCTTTGACGGCCCGATGTGAATCGTTTTTTTCAAAAGAATCACCCAACTTATAATCAGAGGATGCTCTTAAATCTCTAAGAGAGGACAAGCGGTTCCCCAAAGCACGGATAGCACTGTCCGGGCTTTCTTTCAATCCAAGAATCAGTTTTTGATGCGACCCTATGTCCTTCTTGGAAGGCGGGAACCGGTTCCCAAGGGGTAAGCAGGTGTGATAGGCGGCATAATAGGCCCGGCTGGCGGCGCACCGCCAATGGATTTCCTCCTCCCCCTGGGCCAACTCCCGGGCGAGTTTCAAAAAATCATCGGGTTGGATTGTCATCCACCTCTCGCCGTTGAAAACCCCACATGAAAATAGGTGGTGACCATGGGGGGGATGTCGCTTTCGGCCAATGCGTCCGCCAATTCCCCGTTTAGCCGGGCCACCTCATCCGGGGGTAACGGCAGGAAAAATGTGGTGACAATCCATTGATCCTCCTCATCCTCCAACACCTGAAATTGAAAATGAAATTCTGAATGAATATCGTTTTGACGCAATGTGGACAAAGCAATGGCTATAAGCCTGTTGGTTGAATCCTCCCGGCAGTCAGCCAACCCCAGAAAATGCTCCGCTTGTTTTAACAAATTGATAATTTGTGTTATTTCGCTGGATTCAGGGTGCTGTTTAACCCATTCACCACCGCTTTCATACAAACCAAAACTCAAAAATGTTTTAAGCATACCCTCCGAATTCATCCATCCCTGGTCAAACATTTTCTTTTTTATCGACAGAGAGTCTCTCGTGCGTCCCAATTGGATAAGCGCAACGGAGTGATTGGGGAGAATCCTTTTATTCTCCTGGGGATATGTTTTTTCCAGAAATTCAAAAATACGATGCACTTCCGCTTCATCCTTGTTAAACGCAGCGATAAATCCCAAACTCATATAGGCGTTAAAAGGGTCCGCGGAAAGCAACCCTTCCGCCTCCCGCTTACACCGTTTCAAGGCAAACGGGGTCAATTCTCCCTTTTCTCCAAGAAGAATGAGTTCATTTAAAAGGGCCGGGCCTTTGGGTTGGGGCTGAGCGGTGACCATGGCATTGTTCCGGGGTGATGAGTGGTGATTAAACCCATTTATTCCATAATTGTACCACCGGTCAAGGGGATTGGGGAAAAAACGGCCACCGCAGGATGAACCGGTGGGGGGGCCGGGCGGCTTTCCACCGCCACCCGTGCCGATGGGTTTGTGGTGGCGGGCCATCACAGCGAAGGCTGGCCCCAGGGTGGCCGCGCACCGGTGTGGCTGTACGATCCCCTCCCGGTGGCGGATGCCCCCTGGATAGAGGAAGAGGATAGATGAGAACCGGAAGGAAGGATAAACACTATCGTTGATATATGGCGTGGGTTGGTGTTATGAGAGATGAGACAACATTTACGGACAAGCCGGGATTCCATCCGGTTTCTCAATCGTCACGGTCCGGCAGAAAGGTGGAAGCCCGCCATGATGGCAGGCTTCCGTTTGGGAAAACTGAATCACCTTCATTCTTAGGGGGCTATATGACGGGATTGAAACGGACGGGCTGGTTGTGGGCGGCGGGGGTGGTGTGGTTGGTGGCCGCTGGCGCAGCATTGGCTCAGGAAGGGCCGCAAATTCTCACCACCGATCTGACCCAGCGGCAGGTGGAGGATCAATCCTCCACCAGGGTTTCGTTTGTGTTTGCCGGTTCCAAAACCATCAGCCGCATCACCATCAACGGCAAGTCGGTGGATTTTTCTTCGGGGGATACCGTGGCGGTGGAATACACCTTTCGCTGGCAGCCTGGAGAAAACCTGGTGGAGGTGACCGTCACCGATGACGGGGGGGCCGCCCGCACAAAAAACTACTTTGTGGATTATCAACCCGGGGCGCAACCGGATGCTCCGCCCCCGGCGGAACCTGCGGCCTCCCCGGCCGAAGGGCAGGACCGGGATGAATCCGGAATTGTTTATTTTGGGGTATCCTCGTACAACTACAGCGTCTCTGGCGATATTTCAAGTTCGGTTACCGGCACAACCACCTCCACCTCTTACTCAGAATCTGTGGATGGGGTGGGTTTGGGGGTGGGAACCAAGTTTTATATGGAAGGGCCTATTTCCCTGGGGTTGGATTTCGCTTTCGGTAAAATCACCTCCATGACTTCCACCACCGGGGCCAGTACCACCGGCGGCACCACCACCCAGGGCACCACCACCAAACAGCCGGTGGATGGGGAATACATCAAATACGGCTTTGACGGCCAGTACAACTGGCGTTGGGAGCATTGGGGTCTGGCTGCCGGGGTGGGGTATGATGTTTCCATGGCCGGGGTCAGGTTCTCTTCCACCACCAACGTCAATCAGCCTTTGCCCTTTACCATCACCTATGTGGGGCCTTCCCTCAAAATTGGTTTTGATTACAAAGGGGATTTCGGTGTGGTGGGGATGGCCGCCGAGGCCAGCCTGCTTAGACCTTCCGGGGGCCGGGTCAGCGATCTGGAATCCAGCGGGGTCAACATAAAAAGTGCCAGTATCACCCACGCCATCTTCTATTACGGCCTCGCATTTTAACCCCAAAAAGAAGTGCAACCAGCCAGCCTACGGCGTTTGGAGCCGCCAGGCGACACAACGCAAGGCGGTGCTGGTTGCCGGACAGGGCCAAAAAGAAAGGCGGCGCAAGCCCGGCTAAAGGCGGCCTTTAGGCCGCATGCCGGTGCTGAAGCCGCTGGACAGGGCCCAAAAAGAAGTGCAACCAGCCAGCCTACGGCGTTTGGAGC
>JAOUFO010000150.1 GCA_029858165.1 Deltaproteobacteria bacterium
CCGGTGCGGATCGCCCCGCATTTCATAAATGCGCCCCAGGCTTAAATGGGGGTAATGGCGGAACTTGTAACGGGAGGCCCGGATGGCTTTTTCCAGCCAGCCGATCGCCTCATCGTACCGCCGCTGGGCAATGTAATAGGAACCTATGTCATTGTAGGGGTTTCCAAAATCGGGGTCCAGTTCAATGGCTTGGCGGCATTCATCAATGGCCTCCTGGTAGCGCTCCAAAAGGCTGAGAGCCCAGGCGCGGTAGGTGTGGCCTTCCGCGGTGGGAAACACCGTCAGGGATTCCTGATACAAAGACAGGGCTTTTTCAATATCCCCTTTGATCTGGTTGGCAAAGGCCCGCACCAACAGAGATATGGCTTGTTTAAAGTGGTTATCCGCCCCCCGCAGAATCAGCGCCGCCTCCCGGTTGTTATCCGGCGGCAGCCTCAGGCGGTACAAAGCCTCCAGCAGTTCCTGCTCCGTGGAATAGCTTTCCCCCACCAGAACCCTTACCGAGTCCAACAGGTCTCCGCGCAATCCCTGGTCCTTCAGATAGTGCAGGGTTTCCTCAGTCAATAAAAAACGGCCGACTGCCATGATTGTCCCTCAAGGTTCCCGACAAAGGAAGGAAGCCTCCCGGCTTGGGTGTCCATCTTTGTTCCGTGTGATAATGATCCGTCGGCTTGCCCCGAGGGGAGGTTATTCCCCGGCGACCAAAGCCAGCACCTCTTCCAGCCCCTGCCGGGTAACCGGCAGAGACAATTGTCCCGCAACCCCCGCTTTGACGGCCTGCACCTTTTGTTGCTGGGGGATGTTCTCTCCCAGCAACACCACCGGGACCCCCCGGTTCAATCCGTCTCCTTTGACCATATTGATCATATCCAGTCCGGACATATCCGGCAACTTCCAGTTGGTGAAAACCAGCCCGATCAGGCCGCTGGCCAGTTCCAGGGCCGCCTCCTGACCTGAGGAGGCCAGCACCACCTGGGCCGCACCGGCTTCCGCCAGCAATTGACGCAACGCCTGACGTCGCACCAATTGGGGTTCCACCACCAAAATTTTACAATGGGTCAAAGAAGGGGGAAAAGCCACTGCGGGTTCCGTGAGAAGTTGTTTGGCGGGGTCATCCTTTTTGACCGGGGGGTTCCCCGGCCACAGGCCAATCCACCTTCAATTTTTCCCATTCGGCAATGATGGTGTCGCGGACTCCGTTGATGAATTCCCGTTCTTCCATCCCCTCCGGGGGGGGATAAATGGGCGGCAGAATTTTGACTCGCACCACCCGCCCCCCGTTTTTGGTTCTGGCCATGGCCTTGGAGTCATTCAACAGGCGGGTGCCATCCAGGCACACCGGCAGAATGGGGATATTGTGGGTTTGGGTCAGTCTTAAAAACCCGTGTTTGAAGGGGTTGATTTTGCGGTCCGGGTCCTTGGTGCGGGTTCCTTCAGGAAAGACAACCAGCGCCTCGCCGGATTGATGAATTTCATGGCCCAGTTCCACCATCAAATGTTTGGCGGACCGTTTGTCCTGGCGGTTAATGGGGCGGCAGTTCATTTGGGTCATCCAATATCCCAGGCCGGGCACCCGCCACAACTCCTTTTTTGCCAGAAAGGTGGTTTTGCGGCCCATATACCCCAGCATCAGGGGGTTGTCATACATGGATTGGTGGTTGGCGATCATCACCAGGGGTCCGCTGGGGGGAACATTTTCCAACCCTTCCACCCACACCTGACAATGTTGGATGTTGAACATGAACCGGGTGAGCACCCGGATGCGGGCCAGGATGATTTCCTCCACTTTTTCCGGCCTGCCCCGCAGGCGAAGCCACCAAAACTGGACTCTGCGGTAATAGGCCTCGGTCACCACCTTGCCCCAGGCCAAAATAAAATAAACAAACACCTTGGGGGTCATGGCTGGCTGATTTCCTTGATTTTCCGGTTTTTCAACACAATGGGCAACAGGGTCAGGCCGCCCATCAATCCAAATACGGCCACCATGGCCGGAGAAAACAGATCGGACGGTTCTTTGATTTTAGCCAGTTGGGCTCCGCTTGTCACCAGCAACGACGAAATAGGCAACATGCCCACCAGGGTGCCCGCCACAAACACCCGCAGCCGGATATGGGTAAGCCCCATGGCCAGACTGACCAAAAAAAACGGCAACAGGCCCACCCCCCTCAAAAACAACACATAATACAGCCCTTCGTCTGCCACCCGGTGGTCCATCACCCGCAGCCGGTGCGGCCCCACCCAGGTCCGCACCATGTTTTTAAACAGGTACCGGGCGGAATAAAAAGCCAGCACCCCGCCGGTGGAGGCCGAAACCACGCACATGGCCAACCCCGGCCCTATGCCGTACATCACCCCGGCCAGCATGGTCATCCCGGCGGCCAGAGGGGGGGGAAGACAACAGGCGATGGCATACACCACAAAAAATCCGATGCCTACGGTCCACGGCCTTTGGCGCATCAATTCCAAAAACCGGGTTTTCTCAGCCTCCAGGGAGGCATACTCCAGGTAACCGTTGGTTTTCAACAGGTAAAAACCCACCCCCAATCCGGCCAGCAGGCCTCCCATCAAAAGGCGGCCCCAAAAGTGGGGATTGCGAAAAGGATGACTTGGGTTCATGGCTGAAAGCAGGTCTGCCCCAAGGGCGGTCTTTTAGTTTTTGGCCGGGACGGCCTTTAAACCGGCTTTGATGGAAAGCACCCCGTTTTGCAGCACATGGTCCACGTTTGTCAGACGGGTGTGGAGCGGCGCGGCGAATAGACAGGTAAAGGGGCCGAAAATACGGCTGGAAACGAAATCTTCAATACCCAACATTCCTTCCGGGCGGGGCTTCATCCCTTTGACCATCACCAGGGAATGATCCCCATGGGTCACTGAAACAGAGGTGGAAGGCACACCGGGAAGTTCAATATCTATGTACAGATGGTTTTTATGGCGGTAAAGATTATAGGAGGGTTGCCACGGTTTTGGCGCGGGAGGTTGATCCACCGGTTTTGCCTTTTGGTGGAGAGAGTCTATTGTTTCTCCAAGCTGGACTGACTTTTGCATCAACGTTTGCAAGTCTTGGCTCATCACATTCCATACGTTTTTGGTAAAAATGGTCTGGGCCCTGGCCACCCTTCAAAGGCGGGCGGCCCCGCCGCCCGAAATCAGCCTTTTCAGGACCGGGCTTTTTCACAAGCAGTTTACTTGAAAATCCTCATGATTGCAAAAAGACCCTTTTGGATACTATTGATGGCCCTGGTGTACCTGGTCTGGGTTTGCCCGGCGGCAACAGCCCAGGATTACGGCGATTTTGATTTTGAGGACGATCCCTACACCGATTCCTCTGACGGGTTTTCGGAAGAATCCGGCGGGGGAGGCGGAGGGGAAATGGACGATGGGTATTCCTCCCAGCCCCAGCAGGATGGCTTTTCTGATTTCCAGGAGGAAGGCGGCTATTCTGAAGAAAGCCCCGAAATAGCCCCGGTTCCGGGGAACACCGGTTCTTCCAGGTCCAATTTGTCCGTGGATCGCCAGCAGTTGCCCTTAAACGCGGCCTGGGGGGCGGCCACGGGTCTGCTGATCGGCAGCTGGTTTGCCCTGATCAACAACACCGACAACAGGGCCACTCTGCGGTCCATAGGGCTGGGTACTGTGCTGGGCACCCTGCTGGGCATTACAGTGGGGATGAAATCTGTCTTTCTACCCCCTTCCGGGCAGGCTCAGGCACTTTCCCCAAATTCCCTTTTTGACGGCTCTTCTGATTGGCTGGCCTTGTCTCCCCATCCCACGCCGGATTCCGGTCTGCCAACCCCCCTGCCCCTGCTTCATTACGGGTTCAGGTTTTAAACCCCCAAAAGAAAGGCGCCAGCCAGCCCCGGGGTTTGGACTCGTAGGCGACACAACCCAAGGCTGTGCTGGTTGCCGGACAGCCCCCCCCAAAAAGAAACCCCAAACACTTCCGCCCCTTAGTTTTTGGGGGCCAGCGTCACAACAACGCTTCCTTTTTTGTGTCCTTTATCCACATATCTGTGAGCTTCTACGATTTGTTCAAAAGGATAGCATCGGTCTATGACCGGTTTGATTTTTCCGGCTTCCACCAGCTCTTTCAGGAAGGTTAAATACTCCATTTGTTTTCCGGTTTCTCCCCCGATCATTTTTCTGCGGGTTGTGATGGAGGCCCATTTCATGCGACACCAATGGCCGCTTAGGGGCACAACAACCGTATTCATGTAGGTGCCTTCTTTGCCTAAGGACCGCATACAGGCCGAAAACGAACTTTTGCCCACCGTGTCAAACACAACATCATAGATTTCACCGGATTTGGAAAAATCCTCCTTGGTGTAATCAATCACCCGATCGGCTCCCAGGGATTGGACCAAGTCCAGGTTTGCGCCGCTGCATACGCCGGTTACTTCGGCTCCAAAAACCTTGGCCAGTTGTACCGCATAGGTGCCCAGGCACCCGGAGGCGCCATAAATCAGAATTTTTTGCCCCTGCCGGACATTTCCTTTTCTAAGGAAGTGCAGGGAGGCTCTCCCTCCAAAAGGGATCGCCGCCGCCGCCTCATAGCTTAGGTTGGCCGGTTTTGTTTCCACCAACCCATCCTCCGGCATACAGACATATTCGGCATACGCACCAAAGTGGGAATCGGTGGTTCCAAAAACCGGGTCCCCCGGTTTAAACCGCCTTACATCCTTGCCCGCGGCTTCAACCTCCCCGGCCAACTCGGTTCCCAATACAGAAAAGGGTTTTCTGGGCTTTCCAAGACCAAACATGATTCGGGCGGGCAGCCAGAAAGCAGGCGGAACGGTAAAACTGCGCACCCTGAAATCGGCCGCGGTAACGGTTGTGGCGAATACTTTTATCAGGATTTCATTGTCCTTGGGGGCAGGCTTTGCCGTTTCTTTGATCTGAAGAACCTCCGGCGGGCCGTATTTTGTGCATACAATGGTTTTCATTGGGTTTTCCCTTAGGAAGAAGTCCGGGATGGGGAAGCGGAAGCCTTGATTGTGATTTCAAATGTTTGTTGTGGCGTTCCCCAGTGATGACAACTTTTCCTTTGCTTTACAAATCAATTGTTGAGGGCCGGGGCCACATGGCACAGGGGTTTTGGGCAATTGGACCGACCGGAACCCGGCCTTCTGAAAAGGAAATCCACCGTTTCAACCGGAGTGAATTCTTCAAAGGCCGCATGAAGGGGATGCAATCGGAGGATAAGAAACCAACAGGGAGGATATGCAAA
>JAOUFO010000151.1 GCA_029858165.1 Deltaproteobacteria bacterium
GGCAGATTTCAGGCGCATCGCCCGTGGCAGGGGACGGGGAGTCCTCCCCCCATTCAAATCAGCCCTTTGGGCTGTGGCATGGGCCTGAGAAACCATCCATGGGATGAGTTCCACAGGGATGGCGACCGCGGTTTTTTTCATCATTCAAAAAGGGTTGAACGAGTGAACCAACGCAACAGAAATTTTTTGGTGGGATTGATCCTGGTGGGCTTGGCCATTGTGCTGATGAACTCCATCTCCAGCCAGAAGACCGCCCCCAAAGAGATGGTTTACTCTGAATTTCTGCGCCAGTTGCGGGAGGGCAAAGTGTCCGCGGTGGTGATGGAGGAACAACGCATTGAAGCCGATATGAAGGACGGCACCCAGGTGGTTTCCTACGCCCCGGAGGATAAAAACCTGCTGGTCGTTTTGCGCTCCAGCGGCGCCAAAATCACCGTGCGGCCGGACCAGGGGCCCCCCTGGTATGTCTCTCTGCTGATTCACTGGGGGCCGATTCTGCTGATTATCGGGGTGTGGATATTTGTGATGCGCCGCATGCAGTCCGGCAACCGGATGTTTAATGTGGGCAAAAGCAAGGCCAGGCGGATGGATGAAACCACCAAACGGACCACATTCGCCGATGTGGCCGGGGTGGAGGAAGCCAAGGAAGAACTGGTGGAAATCATTCAGTTTTTAAAAGACCCCACCAAATTTAAAAAACTGGGGGGAAAAATACCCAAAGGGGTGCTGATGCTGGGTCCCCCCGGCACCGGCAAAACCCTGCTGGCCAAAGCGGTGGCGGGAGAGGCCGAAGTGCCCTTCTATTCCATCAGCGGGTCCGATTTTGTGGAAATGTTTGTGGGGGTGGGGGCCAGCCGGGTTCGGGACCTGTTTGAAGAAGGACGGAAAAACACCCCCTGCCTGCTGTTTATTGACGAGATTGACGCGGTGGGGCGCCACCGGGGGGCGGGGCTGGGCAGCGGCCATGATGAACGGGAACAAACCCTCAACCAGCTTTTGGTGGAAATGGATGGGTTTGACAGCGGTGAAGGGGTGATTGTGATTGCCGCCACCAACCGGGGGGATGTGTTGGACCCGGCCCTGTTGCGCCCCGGACGGTTTGACCGTCAGGTGGTGGTTCCCCTGCCGGATGTCAAAGGGCGCGAACAGATTCTGGCCATCCATTCCTCCCATGTAAAACTGGCCGAAAACACCGAACTGCTCAAAATCGCCAAGGGCACTCCCGGGTTTTCCGGGGCCGATTTGCACAATCTGGTCAATGAGGGTGCCTTGTATGCCGCCCGCCACAACAAAGACAGCGTGGAACTATCCGATCGGGAATGGGCACGGGATAAAGTGATGATGGGGCCGGAACGGCGCAGCATGTTGATGTCGGAAGAGGAAAAACGCAACACCGCCTACCATGAGGCGGGCCACGCCCTGGTGGGGATTCTTACCCCCAAATCGGACCCGGTCCACAAAGTGACCATTATCCCCCGGGGGATGGCCCTTGGATTGACCTCGTTTCTGCCCAATGAGGAAATGCATTCCCAGGAAAAAGAATATCTGCTGGCCCGGATCGCGGTGGCCATGGGGGGGCGGGCCGCCGAGGACCTGATCTTCGGGGAGTTTACCACCGGTGCCTCCGGGGATATTCAAAGTGCCACCCAGTTGGCCCGCCGCATGGTGTGCCAGTATGGGATGAGCGAAGTGCTGGGGCCGGTGATGCTGGACAAAGGCGAGCAACAACATTTTCTGGGCCGGGATATCGGATCAGACCGCCAATACGGCGAGGCCACCGCCGAGGTGATTGACCAGGAAGTTGCCCAGATGGTGAAATCGGGGTATCTGAAAGCCAAGGAACTGTTGGCCACCAATCTGGAAAAACTCCACCAGATGGCAAAAATGCTGATTGAAAAAGAAACCATCAGTCAGGAGGATTTTCAATCCCTGATGCCGTCTGCCTGACGTTTCTCACCCTCCCCCATCCATCCCGACAGGTTATTCCGCCATGTATTACCAAGTATTCCGCTGGTTTCCCAAAAGCGGGTTCACCCGCCTGATGGGCTGGCTGGCCGAAAAACAGTGGCCCCCTTTTTTGCTGCGTGGGTTCATCCGGGTGTATATCCGGCTGTTCCGGGTGGATATGGAGGCCTGCCCCCTGCCCCTGGAAAGTTTTTCCACCTTTAACGGGTTTTTCTCCCGGCCCATCCGCCCGGAATTAAGGATGATAGACGCCAGCCGCAACACGGTGGTCAGTCCGGTGGACGGGCGGGTGTCCCAGGCGGGAGTAATCAGCTACAGCGAATTGGTGCAGGCCAAGGGCCATACCTATACGGTCAAGGCCCTGCTGGCCGGGGATGAATCCTGGACCAATTTTGAGGGGGGCAGTTACATCACCATTTATTTAAGCCCCAGGGATTATCACCGCATCCATTCTCCGGTCAAAGGGCGGGTCACCCGGTTTTATTATGTTCCGGGCCAGTTGTGGACCGTCAGCCCGGCAGGGGTCAAGGGGGTTCCGGGGCTGTTTGCCCGCAATGAGCGGATCATCACCTTTGTGGAAACCGATTTCGGGGAGGTGGCGGTGGTCAAGGTGGGGGCCACGGTGGTGGGCAAGGTCAAGGTGGCCTACAGCCCGGTGGAAACCCGTATCAAGGGGGGGCGGCCTTTTGCCCAGGATTTAAAACGAGCCTATCCGGTGGAAAAAGGGCAGGAACTGGGCCGGTTTGAAATGGGATCCACCGTGATCTGTCTGTTTCCCCCGGGCAAGGTGTTTTTAAACCCCATGGCCCCGGACCAGGCCCTGGTGATGGGCCAGACCATCGGCGTGTTGGGGGACAACCAGTAGGGGCCTCGGAATTTTATGGAAAACATCAAAAACCTGACCCTGGACGAATTGGGCGCCTGGATGGCCGACCACGGGGACAAACCGTTTCGCGCCCGGCAGGTGTTCCACTGGCTGTATCAAAAACGGGCGGACCGGTTTGAGGATATGTCCACCCTGTCCAAATCCATGCGGAGTTTGCTGGAAGCCCATTTTCATCCGGGGGGGTTGGAGGGCCATTCGGTTCAGGTCTCCGCGGATTCCACCCGCAAATACACTTTTCGGCTGGATGACGGCAACCTGATTGAAACCGTGCTGATGCCGAACAAAAACCATTACACCCTGTGTGTATCCACCCAGGCCGGATGCGCCATGGGGTGCGCCTTTTGCAAAACGGCCACCCTGGGTCTGGCCCGTCATCTGACCCCCGGCGAAATTGTTCAGCAGGTGGTGGAGGCGTGGCGGGATGTGGAACCGGGGAACTTTATCCGCAACATTGTGTTTATGGGGATGGGGGAGCCCCTGCACAATTACACCAATCTGGTAAAGGCGCTGGACATTCTGGCTCAGGATCACGGGTTCGGATTTTCCGCCCGCCGGATGACGGTATCCACCTCCGGGCTGGTGCCTGGGCTGCTGCGGTTTATCCGGGAGGGGGTGCGGGCCAGTCTGGCGGTTTCGCTGCATGCGGTGGATGATGCGGTTCGGGACCGCCTGATGCCGGTCAACCGGCGGTGGAACATCGCCCAACTGCTGGATGCCTGCCGGGAATTGCCCCGGGATGCCCGCTCCCGCATCACGTTTGAATACCTGTTGCTCCAGGGGGTAAACGATTCCACGGCGGATGCCCGCAAGCTGGTCAGGCTGCTGCACGGGCTGAAATGCAAGGTGAACCTGATCCCCTACAATGCGGTGGAGGACAGCCCGTTTAAGACCCCGTCCGTTGAAGCTGTTCGCGGGTTTCAGGAAGAACTGCTGGCCAGGGGAATGGTGACCACGGTTCGCATATCCAAGGGGCAGGATATTCAGGCGGCCTGCGGCCAGTTGGCGGCCCTGGGGCGGCCCCCCAAGGCCCATAAAACCGGCTCCAGGCCCCCCCGGCCGGCCTCTGCCCCGGATGGTTCTGGGGGTTCCCCCCTGTCATCCACCGGTTGAACCAAACCCGAAAAATACATCTTTTTATTGTGTTTTCGGAACTCTTCCTTTCTAAAATATATCCGGGATGGTTAATTGGGGTTAAACGGGGAAGCGGCTTCCCCCGGCAACCGGTTATTATCTCCCATCGGCCCATCAGGGAAACCCGTCAATTCCCGGCGATGGATCACCTATTTTCCAGGAGCATCTGTTTCCCGTGGCCCAGAAACCTTTAAACACCCCCGCCACCGAACCTTCCGTTCCCCCACGGGTGGCGGTGATGATTCCGTGCCTCAATGAGGAATTGACCATCGGCAAAGTGGTGGCTGATTTCCGCCAGGCGTTGCCCCAGGCCGGGATTTATGTGTTTGACAACAATTCCACCGACCGCACCGCCGAGCTGGCCCGGCAGGCGGGGGCGGTGGTGATACGGGAAAAACGGCCCGGAAAAGGGATGGTGGTGGATTCCATGTTCCGCAAGCTGGATGCCGATTACTATATCATGGTGGATGGGGACGACACCTACTCCGCCAAAGATGCCCCTCAAATGCTGGAACCCCTGGTGCGGCAGGAGGCCGACATGGTGGTGGGCACCCGTTTAAAACAATACAAGGAAAAATCCTTCAGGCCCCTGCATGTGTTCGGCAACCGGTTGCTTACCGGAATCGTCAATTGGATTTTTAAAATCCGGTTGACCGATATGCTTTCCGGCTACCGGGCCATGACCCATGAACTGGTCAAGACGGTGCCGATTCTTTCTTCCGGTTTTGAGGTGGAAACCGAGCTGACCATCCGCACCCTGGAACGGCGGTATGTGGTGCGCGAGATTCCCCTGCCCTACTATGACCGGCCCGAAGGCTCCTTTTCCAAACTGCGCACGTTTTCCGACGGGTTCCGGGTGGTGTCCAGCATCATCCAAATCACCCGGTCTTACAAGCCGTTCACATTTTTTGGGGTGATCGCCCTGGGGTTTACCCTGGTGGGGGGGGCCTCCGGTACGGCGGTGGTGCTGGATTACATGGATGATCAGTATGTGGAGCATGTTCCCCTGGCCATTCTGGCCACCGGATGCATGATTCTGGCTTTCGGTTCGGTGGCCATCGGCATCCTGTTGAACACCATCAACCAGCGCATCAAGGAGCTGGGCCATTTGATGCGGGGGGATTGACATGGGGTGGAGGCGGCAATCAACCCCGCCGGGATACCCCCGGATGTTCCCCCCCCTGACCCGGCGGGAAAAATGGGGGCTGGGGGCGGGGGTGGCGGTGTTTGT
>JAOUFO010000152.1 GCA_029858165.1 Deltaproteobacteria bacterium
GCTCCCGCCGTGGAGCAGGTGAAAGTGATGGAATGGCTGGTTCAAAAATTTCCGGTTCAGGCCAATGAAATCATGAAACAACAGGCAGACAAAACCCCTCAGGAATAATTTCATGACCATCAACGTATTGATCAACGGCGCCAAAGGGCGCATGGGCGGCGAGGCGGTGAAGGCCGTGGGCCAGGACCCGGCCTGCCGGGTGGCGGGCCAGACAGACCGGGAGGATAACCTGCCCCGGGTGCTGGCGGAACTCCGCCCGGATGTGGTGGTGGATTTCACCCAGCCGGATGCGGCCTACCCCAACGCCCTGGCCATCATCCAGGCCGGTGGCCGCCCGGTGATCGGCACCACCGGCCTGACAGAAGAACAGATAGCCCATCTGACCGCCCTGTGCGCCGAAAAAAAACTGGGGGGGCTGATTGCCCCCAACTTTGCCATCGGGGCGGTGCTGATGATGCGGTTTTCCGCCGAGGCGGCCCGCCATCTGCCCCATGTGGAAATCATAGAACTGCACCATGACCAAAAAATAGAGGCCCCCTCCGGCACGGCCATTAAAACCGCCCAAATGATCCAGGCCGCCCGACCGGTGCCCCCCCCGCCCAAGGTTCGGGAGGTGGAGCTTTCCCCCGGAGCGCGGGGGACCGCAGAATACTCGGTGCCCATCCATTCGGTGCGTTTGCCGGGCCATGTGGCCCATCAGGAGGTGATCTTCGGAGGATTGAGTGAGCGGCTGACCATCCGCCACGATTCCATCCACCGGGAAAGCTTTATGCCGGGGGTTGTGCTGTCTGTTAAAAAGGTGATGGAAACCGACCGGCTGGTGTACGGTCTGGAACATTTCCTTTAACCCGCCGTGAGCCGTCCATGAAGGAACCCCGCCCCGATCAGGACCCTTTCGGCACCCTGCCGCCCACTCCCCCCCCTGATGAGAGGGAGGACCAAACCGCCCATATCCTGGAGTTTTTACAGACCGCCCATGGGGCCACCCGGGTGGATGACAAGGGGGATTGGTTTTATGACACCGTTTCGGCCATTTCCATCCATCTTTTGTTAAAATCCAGACTTCCGGGGCCGCCGTTGTTGTGGGCCTGGTATGGCTCTTTTGACCGCCAGCGGGGGGAGTCCATATACCAATCCCTCACCCCCCAACAGGACCCCCAAATTCTGGAAATCCTGGGGGAAACCGGCCTGCGCTACAACGAAGAATCCCTGCGTCGCAGCGGCCTTCTATTTTTGGAGTCTGACCGGCGGCTGGTTTACGATTTGCTGGCAGACTTTCTGTTGATGCGGCTGGATGAAGTGGAGACCCAGACGGAAGACCGGCTGACCCAAATGCTCACCCCCAAGGATACCTGGAGCGAAAAACATCTGGCCCGGGTGGTCCACACCCTCCAGACCGCCCCCCTTGGCTCCCTCCAGCGCCAAGCTGTATACCAGGAATTTTCCACCGGCTACCAAAAAGCAACCGCCCGCCATTTAATGGATATGGCCGCCACTGAACCCTTTTGGATTGAACCCCCGCCCCCCTTTGACCGGGTGGAGCGCAGATTGATTTCCCTGGCCCGGTTTTTGGGCCAAAAGGCCCACCGCCTGGGGGTGTATGTGTCTAAAATGGATTATGAGGGGAACACCCGCCGCCGGACCTGGGAAAACCCGCGGAAGGCTGGCCGCCACCGGACAGGAACCCGGGGAATCACTCTTGAACAGGAGGCCCATTTCCTTACCCTGGGGCTGCCTCCGGGAGCCAGTTTAAGCCAGGTGAAGAACGCCTACCGCCAAAAAGTAAAACAGCACCACCCGGACCAGGGGGGCACCGTGCAGGATTTTCTTTCGTTGCAGGAAGCCTATGAATTGTTGCTGACCCAGGTATACCGCTCTGACCGGGAAGAAGAGTAAGTCCGGGGAATGTGCTTTTTGCCCAATCCCCGCTATGATGAGAGGATCCCAGGTGCAGTTTGGGGATGTTGTTCAAATCAATCCCAGGGGTTGCCGGGGACCTTTGATTGATTCGCTCTGTTTGTATGTTTACACTGATCAACCCCCTTATTTTTTCATAAAGAGCGCCAATGGATGGTTTGAAGGAAGAATGCGGCATCGTGGCCGTTTACCAGATGGGCAAGGACCACACCTCGGTCAACGTGGCCCCCATTGTGGTGCGGGCTCTGGTGGATTTGCAAAACCGGGGGCAGTTGAGTGCCGGAATGACCAGCTACAACCCTGCCCGGGGGCGCATTCTGCAAACCCACAAAGAACTGGGCACGGTCCATGAGGTGTTCCGGCTGTCCAATCCGTTTAAAAGTCGGCGTCTGTTGAACGAATATTCCGGGGGGGCGGCCATCGGCCATACCCGCTACGCCACATCCGGGGCCACGGACCTGGACCTGGCCCAGCCCTTTGAGCGGGTCCATGGCCGCATGTGGAAATGGTTCGCCATCGGCTTTAACGGCAACCTGGCCAACTATGATCAATTGAAGGAAGAACTGGAAGACAGCGGTTACCATATTACATACAATTCCGACACCGAGGTGATGATGCACTTCATCAACCGGGAGCTTCGGGGCGAAACCCCTCCCGATTTCTCTTCGGTGTTCAAAAACCTGTCCACCGTGTTTGACGGTGCCTACAACCTCACCTTTATAAACGCCGTGGGGGAAATGGTGGTGATCCGGGACCCTCTGGGCATCAAACCCCTGTGCTATGGGGTAAAGGACGATCTGTTTGTGGCCGCCTCCGAAAGCAACGTGCTGCTCCATCTGGGGATGGACCCCCTGCCCCTGGATCCGGGAGAACTGTTGATCGTCACCCGGGACGGCTTTCGCAAAGAGCGGTTTCATCCGCCGGTGAAAAAAGCCCACTGCTTTTTTGAATGGGTTTATTTCGCCAATCTGGCCTCCAATCTGGAGGGCCGCTCGGTGTATCAGGCCCGTCACGACATCGGCCGGGAACTGGCGGCGGTGGAGCCTTTGGCCGAAAAGGAAGGGTTTGTGGTGATATCCATTCCTGAAACCGCGGCCACCGTGGGCAATTCATTCGGGTTTCATCTGGGATTGCCGGTGATGTCCGGTCTGTTGAGAAACCGGTATGTAGGGCGCACTTTTATAGATGGGGTCAGCCGGGCGGATTCCATCCGGATGAAATTCACCCCCATCCCGGAGGTATTGGAAGGCCAAAAGATATTTTTGGTGGATGACACCCTGGTGCGGGCCACCACCCTGAAAACCGTGATAGAGGAGTTGCGCCTGCGGGGCCGGGTAAAGGAAATCCATGTGCGCATCGGCTGCCCCCCCATCATGGGTCCCTGCTTTTATGGCATAGACATGCCCACCCTGGGAGAATTGTTCTCCCCCAAATTTCTGAACGGAACCCCGATGGACACCCTGCCCCCCCCGTTGCTGAAAAAAATGGCCGCCGAGTTGGGGGCGGACAGCCTGAATTTTCTGCCCATGCCCAACCTTATCAAAGCCCTGGGCCTTCCTGAAGAAAATCTGTGCCGGGCCTGTCTGGACGGCAAGTACCCCACCCCGGAAGGCCAGCGGCGGTACCTGTTGGCTATGGATGAATCCGGGCTGAAAAAAACAAAAGATTGAGATCGCGGACCTGGGTTTTCCGCCCCGGTATCCTTTCCCGGCAATGGATGGTTGTCAAGGGGGCCTTCCCGTGATGAAATGAAACAAAATGAGGCCTATGCCCAACCCCCGCCCCAGCCTTGGCCCCCTGTAAGGGACAGCAGGACAACCCCAATCCGAAGGAACAATGACTGACAATCGCCCCCGGCGGCCCTTGACTTCCATGGCCCGTCGCTGCGGCTGAGCCGCCAAGCTTTCTCCGGTAGGTCTATCGGAAGTGCTGGCCAGACTGGCCCCACCCACCCATCCCAATCTGCTGGTCGGCGTCAACACCGCCGATGACGCCGGAGTGTATCGTCTGAGCGATGACCTGGCACTGGTCATCACCGCCGACTATATCACCCCTCCGGTGGATGATCCCTACCAGTTCGGACAGATCGCCGCCGCCAATTCCCTCAGTGATATTTACGCCATGGGGGGACGACCCATCACAGCCTACAATCTGGTGGGATTCCCGGTAGGCGAACTGCCCCTGGATGTGTTGGGGGAGATTCTGGCGGGAGCCTTGCAAACTGTGGTGGAGGCGGGAGCTGTGCTGGCCGGGGGTCACACCACCGATGACCTGGAACCCAAGTTCGGCCTGGCGGTGAACGGCCTGGTCCACCCGGATAAAATCTGGCGCAACAACACCGCCCAAGTTGGGGACGTGCTGATTCTCACCAAACCCATTGGCAGCGGGGTGATTTTCAACGCCGCCAAAAAAGGGTTGGTCTCCCCGGCGGACCTGAAGCGGGTGGTGGAAAACCTGATTCACCTGAACAAAACCGCGGCGGAAGTGCTGGCCCGCTACACAGTCCATGCAGTCACCGATATTACCGGCTTCGGCCTGGCCGGCCATTCCATGGAAATGGCGATCGGGGCGGGCCTCACCTTTCATTTTGAATTGGGGGATATTCCGGTGATGGCCGGAGTAAAGGGGGCTTACGACGAAGGGGTGTCCACCGGGGCCAACAAAGAAAACCGGGCGTTTGTCCACCAGGCGTTCCGCATGGATTCCACACTGCCGGATTGGCGCAAGGAAATTATTTTTGACCCCCAAACCTCCGGCGGCCTGCTGGCGGCGGTGCCCCAGGCCCAGGCCCGGGATGTTTTGCGGGACCTTCACGCCCACGGGGTGGCCCTGGCGGCGGTGGTGGGTCATGTATCCCCCCTGGAAGACCGCCCCACCCCGAACACCGGCCACACCCACCTTATTTTCCACTAAACCCCAAAGAAAGGCGCCAGCCGCCTTTGGGCCTCACCCCCCGGCCCCCTCTCCTGGGGGAGAGGGGGTGATATGCCACAACATTTCAATAACATAATCAGACAGAAAGGCCCCGAAAACCCTGCAAGGCAGATTCCTATTGCCCATTTTAAGCAAGCAACACTTTCCCCCTCGCCATCAGGAGAGGGGGTGCCCGAAGGGCGGGGGTGAGGCCTGTTGTTGCGGTGCCGGTTCTGGACAGCGTCCCCAAAAAGAAAGGCGCCAGCCGCCTTTGGGCCTCACCCCCCGGCCCCCTCTCCTGGGGGAGAGGGGGTGATATGCCACAACATTTCAATAATATAATCAGACAGAAA
>JAOUFO010000153.1 GCA_029858165.1 Deltaproteobacteria bacterium
CAGTTCCGCTTTGCCCCCCAAAAACATCCCCAGCCCGCTGAAATGGAGGGTTTTGTGAAGAAAATCCATATTCAGCGCGGCCACATATTGCACCAACTCCTCCGCCGGGGCGCCCAGGGAGGCGGCCACCCTGGCGTCATAATTTTCAATCCTCTGGTCCAGGACCTCCACAAAAATGGTGGTGTCACTGAATCCGTAATACTCCACCCCGGCCATGCCGTCTGTCCGGGAGCGGGTATCCCCCGGGTCCAGGTTGGACCAGCGCAACCCTTCCACCCTGGCTCCTTCCAGCTTAAACAGCCAGTTCCCGGCCACCACATTGAACCCGGCCCCCCGCAACTTCAGGCGGCTGTGGACCAGCACCGGGATGGGAAAAGGGATGGGCGGGGTGAATTCCAGTTCCACATGGGGGGCATCCTCAAAATAGTCGGCATAATACAGGGCGGCATCCCATCCGGAAAAACTCCCGGCCAGCCGGGCCCCGTATTCGGTGTTTTCGCTGTTGCTGGCGGGAATGATCTCTTTTTCCGGCTGGGGGTAAAAATCAAAATCGCTGCCTTTGGCCGGGTTTTTGTTAAACAGGATTTCATGGACCGCCACCCCGGTCAGGTTGAAATCCCCCAGGTAAAAGTCCACCCGGGTCATATGGACCGGCAGTTTCAGGTCCACCACATCCACCATGCCCGGCTCCCGGTTGTCCAGGGGGTTTAGCACATCCACCACCCGCAGAAAGTTGGATTTTCCCCAGGCCACAATCTGGCGGCCGAATTTGATATCCATAAAGTCAAACACCGGCCCCCGGATGAAGGCATCCCGCCATTCCGCCTCCGATTCATGGGTGCGCAACACCTCGCGGGTAAACTGATTGCGCCCTTTGAGGCCGTAGGCCCAATCATAAAACCCCGCGCCGCTGATTTGGGAATCCCAGCCGCCCCACAGGTCCAGCTTCAGGTCCGCCCGCCAGGCCCCCTTCAGGCGGGAAAGCCCCCGGTAGTCCGCCCGGCCCGGCAGGGGGGGGTCCTGCTGATAATTGGTGGAGGTCAACAACCCCAGGGAGCCGTCCAGTTCAATCCAGGATTTTCCGGGGTCCACGTCGGCGGTGTCCTGCTCCGGGGGCCTATTGGAAGACGCACCTGCGGCCGGGGGGGGGGCATCCCCGAATTGGTCCAACAGGTTGTCTGAATCTTTTCCGCTTTTTGTTTGCTTGGATGCGGCGGGGGTTGCGTCAAACCCATCCAACAGGTTTTCCTCCTGCCCCTGACTTTCCGCCTGCTGTGCCCGCCCCTGGGCCGGAAAACCCCCGGATATCAACGCCGCGGCCAGCACCAGCGTCAAAGTGGATTTTGGAAGGAAAGGGGTCATCAAAGCCGCCGGGGGTTGGTTGTCATCCAGAGGTGGAACACCCAGGACGGGGATCCCCCCGCCCTGGGTGAATGGTAAGCAGAGGGGATTAAATCCCTTTTTCCAACTGCCGTTCGGAAAACATGGAGGTGGAAAGCTTTTGGTTGAACTTCACATTGGTGCGCCGCAGGATGGTCTGGTGTACAGTATCGTTGCCCCGTTTGGTGGCCACATGAATTTCGGTTTCCACCCAGATCCCGTCTATTTTTTCCAGTTTGTTTACTTTCATAAATTTGCGGTCCTGGCTTTTGTACAACCACCCCACCGAGCGCACCACCACAAAGTTATCCTGCCGCACAAACGCCACCCGTTTGCTGTAGCCGGTTTCGTCCATCAGGGCTTCGGTTTTGGGTACACTTTCAATCTGCCAGGCTTTAATCCCGTCAAATTCCACCTCTTTTTGCAGGGTGTAGGTGTAATCGTTTAAGTCCGGTTTGGTCATATCGGAGTAAAAAAAATCAGACCCCATAAAGCTGCCGCTTTTATCGCTGGAGGCAATGCGTTTGGTTTTCCGAAGGGCGGGCAGGTACAGCCATTGGTCATCATCTTTGCCCGATTCATCATAATCATAGGTTAAAAATCCGGTACCCTTCACATCCGCCGGGGATAGAAAAAACATGATGGATTGGTTGTCTTTGCCGACATCATGGCCGAAAGCCCGTATTTTGCGGTTGCGCTCATTGCCCCGCTTGTCTATCAGCACCATTTCCATATCCAGCACGGAATTGTCCCCGTTATCCCGGTCCACCACTTTTTGCATAATCTCTTTGGCCGTCAGGGGGGCCGCCATCACACCCGATTGAGACAGGGCAAGGACCAGCCCCGTCAGCAGGACGGCCCACAACCCGGTCCTGTTGTTGCTTGCCGGGGTCAAACGCCGGGGGGTTTTGTTCAGCATGGTGTTCATCCTGTTCTCCTGATGGGAAGTGAGCTTTAAGGAATGGGTGAAAAACTGTGTGCCCAAAAATTATGTGACCAATGGTCACACGATGACCAATAGTCATTAAATTGTCAATCCCTCTCCCCCCCCAGGAGCCAGCCGGCCGGGGGGGCAGGGTGGAAAGCTCATGTTTCCCCCTGGTTGTCATCGGGGGCATCATCGGCCCATTTTTCCGCCAGTTTCCCTTTTTTAGCGGTCACCAGAGTCATCAGGGCCGGGCTCAGCTGAATATCCGCCAACAGGGCGATGGCCAGAGTGATGCCGGTAAGCCAACCGAAGTAAAACAGGTTGTTCATGGAGGAAAACGTATAAATGAAAAACCCGGTTACCAACACCAGTGAGGTAAACAGCATGGCCCTTCCGGCGGTGGCCAGGGTCATGTGCACCGCCTGTTTGGCATCGTGGGTCTGGTGATAATACCGGCGGAAATTGTGCAAAAAGTGGATGGTGTCATCCACCGCCAGCCCGATGGCGATGGAGCCGATCATCATGTTGAACAAATCCAGGGGGATATCCATCCAGCCCATGATACCCAGGGTGATGAGGATGGGGGCCAGATTGGGCACCATGCTCAGCAGCCCGATGCGGATGTTGCCCACCACCAGCATCATCAACAGGGTGATGATCACCGCCGCCACCAGATAGCTGTTGGTCATGGAAATCATCACCCCATGGATGGCCTGGGTAAACAGCACCAGCATTCCGGTGGGGATGACGGTGGCCTGACCCTTAAACAGTTCATCCCCCCGTTGTTGAACATGGTTTACAAAATCCACATAGGTGGAGGCATCCCGCCAGGGGGTGCGCAGGGTAATCTGGGTTTTGGAAAAACGGGAATCCACCACATCCTCCAGGTCATCGGAGCCGCTGTTTTCAAACAACAGAAACTCCTGGGCAATCAACTGCTTGTTTTGGGGGATGGTGTAGAATTCCGACCTGTTTTCATTCAGGGCCTGATTGATTTCTTTCAACATATCGTTGAGACCCAGGGTTTTGCCGACCATTTTCCCCTGCCCCCCCTGATCCGGCAGGGTTTCCACCTCCCGTTCAAAGGTTTCCATGGCGTTGAGTACCTGGGGGTTGTGCAGGCCGTTTTCCCGGCCGGTGTCCACCAGCACGCTCATGGAAACCGAGCCTTTCATTTCCCGGTCAATCAGTTCGGTGGCCTGACGGACATCGGATGTTTCGGCCAGCCATTTGACCGGGTTGTGGGAAAACCGCAGTTGGGTTGCCCCTATCAGGCTGACCCCTACCACCACGCCCCACACCGCCGCCACCTTCAACGGGTTGGCGGTGGCGTGATCACCGATTTTGATCAGCCACCGGTCCAACAGAGGCTGTGTATCCCCTGTTCCGATGGGGCGGGGCTTATACCGCACAAACCCCAGCAGGGCGGGCAACAAAATCAGGGTGATCACAAAAGCCAGCATCACCCCCACCCCGGCAAAAAGGCCCAATTCCGCCACCATGGCCAGATTGGCGGTTAAAAACGAAAACAGCCCGGCGGCGGTGGTCAGGTTGGTCATAAACACCGGCAGGGCCGAATGGCCCATGGCATAGCCGATGGCCTCCTCCTGGTCCCCTTTTTGGTCCAGACGGCGAAAAAATATCGTCAGGATATGGACCGAGTTGCCCACCCCCACCGCCAGCAGAAAAGAAGGCAGGATCATGGAACTCATTTTGAGGGACACCCCCAACATGGCCATGACCGATACCGTCAACACCAGACTGAGCACCACCGTGATCAACGCAAACAGCACCGCGCTCACCCGTCGGAACAACACAAACAAAAAGATGGCGATGGTCAGGATCGCCAGCAGGGTGAACCGCCGCATGTTGCTTTGCATCTCCGCCTTCAGGTAGTGGGTTACCGCGATGGTGCCCGCCACATGAATGGGAAAATCCGGCCCTTCAAACCGCCTGGCCACCGCAGAAACCGCCCTATTGAATTTGTCGTCCTGCAATTCTTTTACCTTGTTGGCCGCAACGGTGGAATCCTCCTGCCGGGGGGCGGTTTGGCCCATATCCTCAAATTCAGACAGGCTTGCGGTTTCCTTGGCAGGCTCCACCCCGTGCAATTGTTTTTTCACCACCAGGGTGGTGAATTTCCCATCCTCAGAAATCAGCAGGTTGCGGTACAGCGGGTTGGCCAGCACCCGTTTTTTCAAGGCGGCCATTTCCTTTGCGTTCGCCGGAAACTTTTCCAGCAGTTCCCCCACTTCCAGCCGGTTGCCCACCCCGCGGGTATCCCGGGCATTGATCAGGCTGGTCACTTCATCCAGGTACGGCACCTCTTTTTCCAAGGCGGTATGAAACGCCTTGAGTCTGGTTAAAAAGGGTGCGTCAAACACATCCTTGGGTTGAATGGTGATGATGGCCAGATCATCCTGGCCGAACTGCTCCTTAAAAGCGTTGTATTGAACCAATGCCGGGTCATCCTGGTCAAAAAAAGCCTCGGTGGAAGGATCAAAAGCCAGATGGCGCAACTGACCGGCCATGACCCCCGTCACCAACAACACCACCACCACCGTCACCATCCGTCTGCGGTAAAGCAACCGGCCCAGGTTGCCCAGGGAGGATTCTATAGATTGGATTGTCTTCATCATGGGGATATTCCTTTTGGAAAAAGTTGAATACAATGGTTCTGATGGACTTTCCGGCTTTACACCTTTGAATCTTCTCTACACCCCCCGGATGGTTCACTTTTCCTCGTCCTCTCCGCCTTTTCCGCCCCCCACCCCTTGGGGGTTCAGATGCAGGATGGCCCGCACCATCACCTCGGCAATTTGTTTTACAGGCAGGTC
>JAOUFO010000154.1 GCA_029858165.1 Deltaproteobacteria bacterium
TTTCTGGAAGTCGGGTTGGAGGGGGTGTATTCCGGCTCACTTTTTTTTGGGTTCGGGTTTCCCCTATGGCTGCTGGGAGTAACCCAGGTGGCGGGGGTGTTGCTTTTTCTGCGTTTTGGGCTGGGGGCGCTCAGCCGGGGTTTTGAACGTCAGGCCGACGGCCATGCCTTCTCCCGTCACGGCGTCACCCCCTTTAGGGGAGGGTTGCTCAAAGTGGGGGTGATGAACGGCATCCCCCTGATGGAAAACAACTGGCACCATTTCGGTATTTACCAAAGGCTGGATTATCTGGCCGGGGCGGTGGCGGACCCCGGTGTGCTTACCCGTCATGATAGGCGGATGCGGGCGGTCAAGGGAGGGGTGGTTTTGTTTTTTGGCCTGGCCTTGATGGGCCAGTGGATGATGCCCCAAGGGGGGCTGGCCCCCTGGCTGGCGGATAAACTGGTGTCTCCCGGGTTGTCATCCCCCACCCCCCCCGCCCCCGGGGTGTACCGGCAGGTAAAACTGCTGGCCATGGATGGCTACCTGCGGGGGGACCGGGAGCGGGCGGAAAGGTACTTCAGGGTTTTGGCCCGCTGGGAGCCATCCAACCCGGAAACATTGAACAATCTGGCCTGGCTGCTGCTGACCAACAACCCGGATTCCCTATCCAGGGACCACAGAAGGCAAAACCTGACCGAAGGACTGCGGCTGGCCCGGCAGGCGGCGGATGTCGGCCGGGAGGCTTACATCTGGGACACCCTGACGGAGGCCTACCGTAAAAATGGCATGCCGCGGGAGGCCCGCCATTGCGCCCTTGCAACCCTGGACCTGGCCCGGCAAGGCAAGGGGCTGGGCCGGGCACCCCTGGCCTATTACCAAGCCAGGGCGGACCAACCAGAATAGCAGGTAACCCCGGCCCAAACCGCCGCTTTTTTATCAAAAGGGGGAGCTTTTGGCAGTGATGCAAAAGGATCAACCTATTTCAATTTTTTGGGGCCAAAAAGTGGAGCACCAGCGAGGCGGCCAGGGGATAGGTGAGCCAATGGTGAATATCCCGCAGGGATTGCCATGCCCCGTTGCCGTACATCAGCAACACCAGGCCGGTCAGCAGAATCACCACCCCGGCCGCCAACTGAAACCCCCCGGATAAGGTGATCATCCTTATAAAACGGAGGAAAACCCGATGACTGGACACATGGTCCCAACTGTACAAGGGGAACACCACCAAAAACAGAACCCCCCCCCAAATGTGCAGGATGGACATCCATTTATCCCCCTGGGGCAAAAACCCGGAGGTGGACCGGTAGGTCAGCAACAAACCGGTAAGGATTAAAAACCCGGTGGTCACCAGCACCACTTTGCGCATAGGAATTCTTCCGTTGAAACGGGCTTGCAGGTTTTGGGGGAAGGGGTTGTTAAAAAACCGGTGAGATCACCCACCCGGCCCCCCTTTTAAAAAGGGGGGAAAATCAAACCAAAAGGGGTCTGGTATGCCAACGCCCCCCTGAATGAAACAATAACCGCTTTAAAGCATACCATACGGGGGTTATTCCTTGTCTATATGACAAAGTTTAGATATGGGTGAATAAACAGAAAAAGGGGTGTTTTAATTTTTCCGGCGGTTTGGCGGGTAAGGATTGAATACGACGGAAAACTTCTCTCAAGGATGACTCCACCATGGATGCCGATTTTTTGACTGTTTTTGTGGATGCCGCTGCCAAGGTGTTGGAAACCATGGCCAAAACCAAGGCTGTCCCCGGAGATCCCGCTTTGAAGACCGAATCCACCCCCGGCGCGCTGGTTTCGGGGGCCATTGCCTTTCATGGGGAAATTACCGGCCACTTGACGGTGGCCTTTACCCACCCGGCCATTCAGGAGGTGTATGCCGGAATGCTGGGGGAGGTTCCGCCCGCCATCGGTAAAGAGGTGCTGGACACCTGCGGGGAATTGGCGAACATGATTTGCGGTGAAGCCCGCAAGTCGTTGTATGATTTGGGATACCACATTGCTGCCGGGATCCCCAAGGTAAAGGAGGGCTGGGCCGAACCGGAAGGGGATGGATTCCAGAATATTCAGCCGGTGTATGTGCCGCTTTCCATCAAAAAGGGGGGGCTGACGCTTCGGTTGGGAATTGTAAGCAAACCAGGGGCCTCCCTGATAGAGTTTCACAAAAAAGGGAAACAAAAGGACCCCTGGGAGGCCGTATCCCACGGGTGCCCCCTCCATGAACCCCCCTTTCGGTTTGTCGCTTATGCCTTCAAGGCATCCGAGGCCGCCTACCGGCCCGATTTGTTCTGTTTGCCTGCCGTTACCGTGAAAGAAGGGGAATTTTCCACGGTTCAGGCCATTGCCCAATCAGTGGTGGTCTGTCCCCGCTGTCTGTTTGCCACCAAGCGGGAGGACCTTTTTTCGGTAAACGGCAACCGGGGCCACCGGTTGTTTATCCGCAATGAAATCCGGGAGGCCATCAAAACCCAAATCGGCAAGCGGACCATCAACCTGTCCCTCAAGGAGATCATCAACAACCGGGCACGCAGTGTGGACCTGGCATTTACCGCTTTCAATCTGGCCATTATTTCATCCGAAGCCCTGATTCTGCATGGGGGGGTGGATTTTACCGAAGAACAGGACTACATGGGCGAATACGCTTTGATGTCCGCCCTGATGCACAAAGCCCGAAAAGACCCCCCCCAGGAAAAAAAGATGTTGGAAATGGCGGAGCGGTTTCTGCTGAAACGGCTTCCTTTTCAGCGGGATGCCAACGAGGTGAAAAGCCTTTACCGGCTGGCCATGATGAACATTTACCTGGACAACGAGGCCAAGGCCGCCAAACACATGGCCTCCCTGGTGGCCAAGGCCAAAGCCTTTAAAAATCTGCCGGAAACCCAGAAAAAAGTGGCGGCGGATTCGGAAAAATATCTGGTGATGGCCCATACCGCCTGGGGCAAAAAGAGTGAGATCAAACAAAGCATCACCCAGGATAAAACCGATTACCTGTTCTTCTAAACACAAGAAGAAAGGCACCGGTCTTTGGGCCTCACCCCCCGGCCCCCTCTCCTGGGGGAGAGGACTGTTTCGCGTTCTGTCCCCAAATTCCCGTCAGGATGGGGGTCTTTTTATGTTTTTTTTCTTGCCCGCGGAATCAGGAAAAGTTATTGTTGTGGGACAAGCGGTGGATACACATTTGATTTGTGGTCTCTTTCTTTTTTTCCATTGAATAAAACCGATTTCAACCTTGAGGGTTGTAGTCTCAAGGGGTGGAATCTGGCAAACGAACACGGTTTTGCTCTTGTTTCAGGGGGGTGGAAACCAATACGGGGTAAACTGTCATAAATAGGAGTGAAATGGGACAGGATCAATTCTCAATGAAAAAGCTGTGGACCCAGGGGGACCGCATCATGCTGTTGGTGGTGTGGGGGCTGGTGGTGTTTTCTTTGGCGCTGGCACCCTGGCATGATACCTGGGGGTCTGCTTTGACGGTGGGATTGGGAGGAGCGGGTTTGGTCAGTGTGCTGGTGGCTTTGGTTCCGGGCAGGTTGATCACCCGGTTGACAATCGGCACCACCCTGATGGTGCTTACCGCCCTGAATATCCACCAGAGCCATGGAATGATAGAACTCCACTTCGGGATTTTCGCTTTATTGGCCTTTTTGCTTTTTTACCGGGATTGGAGAGTGATTGGGCTTTCCGCCGGGGTGATTGCGGCCCACCATCTTTCGTTTAATTTTATGCAGGAAGCCGGAATGCCGGTGTATTTGTTTTCCCATGGGCAGACGGGGTTGGGGATGGTGTTGACCCATGCGGCTTATGTGGTGGTGGAGGCGGGTATTTTGATTTATATGTCTGTGCTGGGGTATCGGGAGGCACTGGTTACTCAGGAAATCCAGGAAATCGGCTCTCATATGAAGGTATTGGAGGATGGTTCCGTAAATATGGCCTTTGTGATGTCCGATTCCAAAACCGGATTTTCCCGTGATTTCAACAAATACATCCAGGCCATCCGTCAGTTGATCGGCAAAGTGGGAGAAGTCGCGGGTGTGCTGAAGGAAGCTGCGGCTGAGTTAAACCAGGTTTCCAGCCAATTGGCGGACGGCTCCCAGGATGTCACCGGACAGACCCACACCGCTGCGGGAACCATTGAGGAAATGGCCACCAACATCCGGCAGATGGCGGAATCCATTTCCATGATGGGGGACAACGTGACGGGTGCTTCGGCCACTGCCGAGCAAATGTCGGTGAACATGTCCGCCATTTCCCAGGCGGTGGATGAAATGACCCGATCCGTGGAGGCCATCAGCACCAACGCCAAGGATTCCCTCCAAATATCCAATCAGGCCAAAACCATGTCCCGGCAGGCCACCGAGGCCATGAAAACCCTGGGGGATGCCGCCAAGGAGATCGGGGATATATCCGGCCTGATCAAACGGATTGCATCCCAGACCAATCTGCTGGCCCTCAACGCCACCATAGAGGCTTCCACCGCCGGGGATGCGGGGAGAGGGTTTGCTGTGGTGGCGGGCGAAATCAAACAACTGGCCGGCCAAAGTTCCGCCGCCGCCGACACCATCGCCAAAACCATCTCCCACGTGCAGGACAACACCCAATCGGCGGTCCACATCATCAACGGCATGGCGGATATTGTGGATGCCATCAACCAATCGGTGGGGCAGATTTCCCAGGCGGTGGCCAACCAATCCCAAACATCCAACGAAATCTCCCGCAACGTCAATCAGGCGGCCAAGGGGGTTCAGGAAACAGCCAACACCATGGCTGTGGTTTCGGTTGGGTCCGGCCATTTAACCCGCAACGCGTCAGAGGCCGCCAAGGGGGTCCAGGATGTCACCGTCACCCTGCAAGGGGTTTCCACCTCCATGGACCAAAGCCATTCAGGTGTTCATCATGTGGCCGACTCATCAGAGGGACTGCGGCGAATGGCGGAAGAACTGCACCGCATGGTCAGTTTGTTTAAATTGGCCTAACCTAAAAGCAGCGCAAGGCAGCCCAAAAAAAAGCGGACCCTTTTGGGGGTCCGCCTTTTTTTTGTTTTCGGGCAGGTGAAATTATCTGTTTTGGACCAGGGTGCCCGCAATCATATCATGCAACCCCTGTTTTTTGCCGGTGAAGGCCACCATCAAAAACCCGATACCCAGAATTAAGCCGC
>JAOUFO010000156.1 GCA_029858165.1 Deltaproteobacteria bacterium
GGGGGGGGGGGGGGGGGGGGGTGGGGGGGGGGGGGGGGGGGGGGGGGGGGGGGGGCGGGGGGGGGGGGGGAGGGGGGGAATGAAGGCAAAATAACCCGGTTGCGGCAGGCGGTGGACCAGGCTCCGGGGGATACCGGCAAACGGGAATCCCTGGCAAAAATGCACAACCTGGAAGGCATAAGCCAGCTAAAAGGGGGGAAAGCCGAGGGGGCGGTCAGCCATTTCAGGCAGGCTCTGGGGGTGCTGAACGAACCCCCGCCTCTTTCGGATAAACTGCGAACGGCGGCCATGGCCCGGTTTGGGCTGGCTTTGGCCCAACTGCAAACCGGCAAAACAACCGATGGCCTGCTGACCCTGGAATTGCTGGTGGCGGCCCGGCCGGATTTTATTCCCGCCCGGCGGTTGCTGGCGGAACAGTTGTTGGCGGGGGGGGCCAAAGCCCAGGAACGGGGGCTGGGGGTGCTGGCTCATCTGGCCGCGGATGGGGCCGGGGAATCTGCCTCCGCCAGCCCAACAACGGCCCCCGACAGCACATGGGCCGCCCGCCGGGGGCTGGTGACGGCCTCCAACCGGGCGTTGGCCCTGGCCGAAGGCGGGGACCCCAAACAAGGGGCCGCCCTGTTGGACCGGGCATACAAAATGTTTGGCGGGATTCCCGGCCCCACCCCCCAGGAACTCAGCCAAAGCCTGTACACCCTGGCCTGGCTTCAGCAACAGTCGGATGCCGGAAGGGCCGCGGTGGAGACCTGGGTGGCCCTGTACCGGGCCAATCCCGCCTACAAAACAGAAAATGGAACCACCGCGGCCCAGTTGGCGGCCGGGGCGTGGTACGCCGCCGCCTTGGAGGATTTGAAGCCCGGCACCCCCGGTCCGGCAGCCAGGGCCTTGCAAGCGCTCCAAAACGCCGAGGCGGTGGAAAAAGCCAATTCCCCGGATATTCGGCAGGCCATGGCGCGGGCTTATCAGATTTTGGGAAACCACGATGTGGCCGCCCGGCTGCTATCCTCCGGCACCACCCCCCCGGTGGAAGTGCCCCCCGGCGTGGTCTGGCCCTGAACCCCATCCATCCGGCAGGAATCAATCCCCCTCCTCCACTCCGTCCAAAATGCGGGCCGCGGTTTTATCGGCCAGGTCCACCCATAGGGTCTTGTGCTGAGAATACGTCACCTGACCCGGTAGCCCGCCTTTGATTTTGCGCACATACTTGCGTTGGGTGTAATCCACCTCCATCCGGCCTTCCTTGCGGCGGCTGGAATACCAGGCGGCCAGCCAGGCGGCTTCCGCCAGGGTGCGGGGGGGCGGCATCCGGCCGTCAGGCGAGCGGACCACCACATGGGACCCCGCCACCCCCTGGGCGTGAAACCACCAGTCGCGGCCATTGGCCAGCCTAAAGGTGAGCCGGTCGTTTTCTTCTGCCTTGCGGCCCACCCACACCATCCAGCCGTCGGTGCTTTCCCGGCGCATCACATCCCGGGGGCGGCTGCCGGGGTCCGCCGCCCGCCCGGCCAGGGCCGCCCCAACCGGGGGGAGGGCGGGCCGCTGCAACCCCCGCAGAAGTTTTTCCGGGGCGGCCCGCTTCCATTGGCGCAGGTCATCGGGGGTGGTCATGGCCTCCAGCCGGGCCAGGGTTGCCTCCCACAACCGCCCTTCTTCCTGGGATTCCGCCAGCCTTTTTTGAACATGGGTCAGGCTGTTCTGACTTTTGCGCCAGCGTTGGAAAAACCGCTCCATGTTTTCGCCGGGGGAAAGACGGGGGTCCAGGGGAATTTCCACTTCCGGTTGTTCCGGCTGAAACACATCCTTCACTTGTAAACATTTCAGGCCGGGGAGAGCCAGATGACGGTAAATCCCCAACAGGTCCCCCCACCGCCTCCATTGGTCCGCGCGTTGGGCCTGCATCAGGTCCCCCCGCTGGGCCGCTTCCCGGCGTGCGGACCGTTTCAACTGCCTGCGCGCGGTAGAGGCCAACGCCTGCCGTTCCCGTTCAAAATCCCACCGGGCCTCTTTTTCGGACCACCAGCGGGCTTCCTCCAACCCGGTCAACCCGGGGGGCGGAAGGGCGGGGGGGCGCCGCACCCGGGGGGGCAAACGATAGGGCTGGCCCGCTTTCAGCCCCCGTCCGTCCAGGGCCGGATGGCCCATGGCCGCCAGCAGCCTCCGGTCCCCGTCCAGCAACAGCAGATTGCTTTTGGGGGGGTTCAATTCCCAAACCAGAATCAGCCTTTCCCCGGAATCCCCATTCAACACAACGGGCCATACCCCCTCTGCCTCCAGCCCCGCCCCGGCATTTTGGGCCGCATCTTTTTCCCCAGGGGCTTCCATGGGGTTCACAACATATCCCAAAACATGGCTTTTTAAAAATCCGGCGAAAGGGGCGGTCCCCACCCCTTTTTTGACGGGGGGGGTCTCCCGGAGGATGCGGGGGAAGGCCGGATGGATGGAAATCAGCCACCAGGCTTCCCGGTTTCCGGGACCGGCCAGCTTGATATACAGCCGCTCCCCGTCCGGCTGACGGATATCCAAAATACGGCCCCGGAAGGATTCGTTGGGTGTGTGTTTCATGGGTTTTTCAGGATAGCCGCAGCGGGAGGGCTGGAAGAAACGGCGGCGGGTGGTTCCCTGAACCAGAATGGGTTTGGGAGATTGATTTGCATGTGAAAAAATGTTATTTATTATCAGTAATTCAGCATTGTGACCCTAGGGGGATTGCTCCCCCGGACCATGGGGGAGGTGCCCCCCGACAATCGGGGGGTAATCCCCCGGCCAGACACCACCCCCCCAGCCAAGGATCCTCATGAACAAACATTTGAACTTTAGCACTCCGGCAGTGAAATGGATGGTGGTTTTTCTGGTTTTGAGCTTGTTCGCCCAGCCGGTTCTGGCCGGTAAAGCCGCCAAAGAGAAAACCGGCCATCCCCCGCAAATCCTCACCTCGGACCTGGTGCAGCGGCAGGTGGTGGCCAGACAAAAGAAAACCGTGGTGTTCACCATCGCCGATTCGGATAAAATTGTGGATGTGACCATCAACGGAGAGAAAAAAAGCTTCATATCCTCCGAAACGGTGGTGTTGACCCACACCTTCGCTTTTACCAAAGGGCGGAACATGATTGAGGTGGTGGCCCGGGACGCCGCCGGGAATTCCCGCACCAAAAATTTCTTTGTTGAATACTACCCCGACGGGATGCCGAAAAGGAAATAATACTGCCTTAAACCGGGAGCCTCAGCCTATATTCGGGCCGGGTTCCTGTATATCCCGGATGCATCCCGACGGAAATTCCCGTTTTCACCACAAGGCAGGGTTTGGGGGCCGCAGCCCCCCAAACCGTTCATTTCACCTCCTCCTGGAAAGGGGGCAGAGGGATAAAGCCCGGTGATGCAAAGGGTTCACCCGTTTTTTTAAAGGGGCTGTTTTCCATGCACATTCTGTTTGCCACACTGGAGGTGGCCCCGTTTTCCAAAGTGGGCGGTTTGGGGGATGTGGCCAAGGCCCTGCCGGAAACCCTGCATGATATGGGGGTGGAAGTGACGATCATCACCCCCTGGTACAGCGGGCTGCCCTTAAAGGATCCCCGGTTTCAATCCATGGAAACCCTCCGCCGGGGATGGCTGCCCCTGGGTCAAACCCTGTTGCCGTTTTCTCTGCTGACCGAGCGGGACCCCCCCCCCGGCCCCCGGATGGTGTTTGTGGATGAGCCGGTGTATTTATCCCGCCATGTGCCTTACAGTCCGGGTGGACAGGCCATGGATGCCATCCAGGACCCCCAGGGGTCCATTCTGTTTTCCAAGGCGGTGGTGGATTATCTGGTGCACAACCCCCACGATAGCTGGGTGGTCCACCTGAATGAACACCAGACCGCTCCCGTGGCCGCCTTGTTGAACCTGCTGCCTTCGCCGCCCCCCAGTTTGCTGACGGTTCACAACTTCGGCCACCACGGGGTCTGGGACGGTTCGGTCATTCATCTGCTGGGGCTGCCGTCGGAAGGGTTTTTCCCCGGCGGCCCCCTGGAATTTTACGGCAAGGTGAATTTTCTCAAACTGGGGTTGTGGTACGCCTCCGCCATATCCACCGTCAGTGAAACCTACATGCGGGAGGCCATGACGGACCCCATGTTTGGCCTGGGGATGGAAGGGGTGCTGCAATCCCGTCCCGAGCGGGTGGCGGCCATTTTAAACGGCATAGACACCCAAACCTGGAACCCGGCCAAAAACCCCCACCTTGGCCATGGGTATTCCGCCGCCAAACTTCAGAACAAAGCTCTCATCAAGGCCGATTTGCTGCGGGAACTGGAAATGGATGAAACCCTGGCGGAAAAACCGGTTTGCGGGGTGATTTCCCGGCTGGTGGACCAAAAAGGGGTGGACCTGCTGCTGGGGGTGGCGGACCGGCTGCTGGCCGGGGGGGCCGGACTGGTGGTTCTGGGCAGCGGCGCCCCCCATTATGAGCGGGGATTGAAACAATTGGAAGCCCGCCACCCCCGCCGCTGCCGGGTAAACCTGGATTATAACGAGCCGCTTTCCCACCGCATAGAGGCCGGGGCGGATATGTTTTTAATGCCATCCCGGTTTGAGCCCTGCGGGCTGAACCAGATGTATTCCCTGGCCTATGGCACCGTGCCGGTGGTGCGCCACACCGGGGGGCTGGCCGATACGGTGGTGGATGTGACCCTCCACCCGGCCAAAGGGAACGGGTTTTCTTTTGTGGAGCCTGCCCCGGATGCCTTTTGGGATGCCATCACCCGGGCCTTGGCCCTGTTTGAAGACCGGGACAAATGGTCCGCCCTGATGCGCCGGGGGATGCGTCAGGACCATTCCTGGACCAAAAGCGCCGAAAAATACATCAAACTGTACACCGCTTTGGATAACCGCCTGTGGCCCCCCCAGCCTAAATCCCTGCCCCCCCCCTCCATGGCCTTGGACTCAAAGCCCCCTGCGGCCAACCCATTGGCCGCAAGACAAACCGTGGCCAAGCCTTTGGCCGCAAAAAAACCGGCTGCCAAACCCAAAGCGGGGCCGGGCAAACCACAGCCCAAATAGTGCTTAAGCCCGCCCCTCACCGGGTTTTCATCCAGCTTTTGGCCGCGATATGGATGGCCTCCCCCAACCCGATGAATTCTTCCAACAGCGTTTTGTCCAGGGGGAGG
>JAOUFO010000155.1 GCA_029858165.1 Deltaproteobacteria bacterium
CCAGCACAGCCCTGCGTTGTGTCCCCTGTCGGCTCCAAACGCCGCAGGCTGGCTGGTGCCTTTCTTTGGGGGCCGCAGGCCTCCAATCAGTTCAACCCCCTTCCTTTTGGGAAGGGGGCAGGGGGATGGGAAAAAACCAGTTGTGCAGAGGTCTCATCCCTTGGGTTCCCAACCCATTGCCTTCATGGCAAAAACTTGCCAGTGTAGATAGACAACCCCTTAAACCGTGTGATGTTGCCCAGGATAACGGCATGGCCAAAACCCAACTTGTGGAAAATCAGGTTCACGCCCGGCTGGTGCTGCACCGGCAGGAGGATACAGACCAGCACCTGGATTTTTTGCGGGACGTGTTGGAAGGACTCTCCCGCAAGCCCAAAGCCATTCCCCCCAAATTTTTCTATGACCAGCCGGGTTCTCTGTTATTTGAGCGGATCACCCGCCTGAAAGAGTATTACATCAGCCGCACCGAGGGGGCCATCTTAAAGACCCATGTGCGGGACATTTTGGCCATGTGCCCCGGTGAGGTGACTCTGGTGGAATTCGGCAGCGGCTCTTCGGCCAAGACCCGGATGATTCTGGACCACCTGACCGACAGGCAGCCTGCCCTGGAATACATTCCCATAGATATCTCCCCCACGGTGATCCACGAAAACAGCCACCGGCTGTTGGAGGATTACCCCAACCTGCACATTTACGGCCTGGTATGCGATTACCATCACGCCATGGAGGCTTTGAAGCGCAAGCCAGCCCCATCCCGGTTGTTTATATTTCTGGGCTCCTCCATCGGAAACTTTTTGACCGATGAGGCCATCGCCTTTTTAAGGATGGTGCGGGAGGCCATGGGGGTCAACGACCGTTTGCTGCTGGGAACCGATATGGTCAAGGACCCCGCTGTGCTGGAGCAGGCCTACAACGACAAATCCGGGGTGACAGGGGCCTTCAACCTCAACCTGCTGGAACGCATCAACCGGGAGCTTGGCGGGGGGTTTGACCTCAACCGGTTTTCCCACAGGGCGGTGTACAACACCGAACAGAACCGCATTGAAATGTATCTTGTTTCCTCCATGGCCCAGATCGTTCCGGTGGATTCCCTGGGGCGGGCCTTCCGGTTTTCCACCGGAGAAATGCTGCACACCGAAAATTCTCACAAATACACCACCGATTCCCTGGGGTGGCTGGTGGCGGAATCCGGCCTGCGGACCGTTCAGGGTTGGCAGGACCCCAAGGGGTATTTTTCCCTGACGCTGCTGGCCCCGGCTTGACCGGACCCCCAAACCCCCGCTTTTTTTTCAAAACGGGAGCTTTCGGCAGTTATGCAGAGGTCTCGGTTATTCCCCCCGGTTTTTTTTGTTTTGCAGGAGAACCGCGGCCTTGCCCGCGGTTTTGATGCCGGTGTTGTAGACCACCGAAAATGGCGGGGCGTAGCCGGTATCGGTATTGTACAGGGTTTTCACATCCAGCCCCTGCCCGATGGCCAGGGCGAAAAAATCAATCCGTTTGGCCTCTGATTTTTCTCCCAGCATTTGGGCACCCACCAGTCGGCCGTCTTTCAGGATGGACAGCACCACATCGGTTTTGGCCGAATCATCCAGGTATTCGGGCAGGGCTTTGGCGGTATCCACCACATGGGTCACGGTTGCGCCATGCAGTTTGTCCCCGGTGAAGCCGGTCCGGGCATAGGCCTGGTCAAACCATTGGACCATGGCGGTGCCCAGAACGGGGGGCATGGCTTCCAGTTCCACCGGTTCAGACTTTCCGTCCTTCCGGGCGTTCGCCAGCCGGGCGATATTTTCGCCCGCCACCCGGCCGGACCGGTTGGCGGGCAACGCCAGGGGCATCATCACCGCCTCTCCGGTCACTCCGTGGGTGTATTGGCTGGCATCCCCTCCGGCAAAAACCCCCTCCACATTGGTGCGCCTGAAGGGGTCCACCTCCACCGCCCCGCCGCTGCCCAGCCGCACCCCGGACCCTTCCAGCCAGCCGGTTTCCGGTCTTACCCCCACTCCCTGCACCACCATGTCGGTTTCCAGGGTTTCCTCCCCGTAAAAGGTCAGATGAATCCGGTCTTTCTTTTTTTCCACCTTTTGTATGGTTCGTTCCAGCAGCACCCGGACCCCTTTTTGCTCCAGCAGGGTCTTCATTTTTTTTACCAAAACCGGGTGGGTGGCCGGTCCCAGCACAAACGGGATGATATCCACCATGGTCACCTGTTTGCCCATCCGCACCAGGGCCTCCGCCAGTTCCACCGAGATAAACCCGGCCCCCACCAGCACCACGGACCGGCTGTCGGCCGCCCCGGCCTGGATGGCCAGAATATCCCCGATGGAGCGCAGGGTGTACACCCCTTCCGCAGGCCCCAGCCGGTCAAACACCGGCAGGCTTACCGGGCGGGTGCCGGTGGCGATCAGCAGGTAATCCCAATCCAGGACAACCGCTCCCTGAGGCCCCTGGCAGCACACCTGTTTTTTTTCACCGTCCAGAGATACCGCCCGGGTGTTCAAGTGGAGTGTAAGGCCGGGCAGACGGGAGAATTCCGCCGGGTCCGCGTGGAGCAAAGAGACATCCGTCACCCGCCCGGCCAAAAAATAAGGCATTCCGCAGGCGGCGTAGCTTACAATCCCCCCGGCCTCCACCACATCCACTTCCAGGGTGCCGGGGGCACTGCGCAAAGCCTGCACGGCGGCAGACATCCCCGCGGCGTCTCCTCCCACCACAACCAGTTTTTTGATGCTGGAATTCATAACCAACCTTGAAAAATCGGGTTTGGGGAGGGTGTCCCCCCAAACCCATGTTTGGCCGGGAAAAAAAAAGGGTAAACGTCAAATGACCAGGTTTACTTTTTTGGTCAGGGGGAAAACAGCTTTCCCCCCCGCACATCAGCGGCGTAGCGTTGGGCCGCCTCCTGAATCTCCCGCCCCCCCTCCATGTACCGCACCGCATGGCGGGGCTGAAAATCGGGAATCAACCCGAACACATCATGAAACACCTGAATCTGGCCATCGCAGCGGGGGCCTGCCCCGATCCCGATGGTGGGGATGGTCAGGGATGCGCTCACCCGTCCGGCCAGATCATGGGGAATGTTTTCCAGGAGCAGCATGGAGGCCCCGGCATCCGCCAGCACCTGGGCCTCTTTCAGCAGCAAATCGGCGGAAAGTTCATCCTTGGCCTGCTTGCCATAACCCCCCAGGGCGTTTATATGCTGGGGGGTCAACCCCAGGTGGCCCATCACCGGGATGCCGAATCCCGCCAAGGCCCGCACCTGGGCCGCCACCGGGGTGCCCCCTTCCAGTTTTACCATTTGGGCGCCCCCCTCCTTCAGCAGGCGGCCCGCGCCGCGCACCGCGTCTTCCACCGAAGGCTGATAGCTGAGAAACGGCATATCGGCCACCAGAAACGATTTTCGGCTGCCACGGGCCACCAGCCGGGTGTGGTACACCATTTCATCCAAAGTGACCGGCAGGGTGGAATCATTTCCCTGGATCACCATGGAAAGGGAATCCCCCACCAGCAGCATATCCACCCGGCCATCCAAAAGCGCGGCCTGGGTGGCATCATAGGCGGTCAAGGCGCTGATGGGGGTTTTGCCTTTCATTTCCCGCAGGGCGTTTAGGCTGGTTCGCATGTTTTATCCCATAAAATTGAAAGGACCGGTTATTCCCCCGGAAGGGGTTTATAAGGTATAAACAACACAATACCTTTTTCCGGGCGGATGTGGGACCCCTTTTTTTAACGTTGACACCTCAGCCCAACCCGTTTTATCCCATCCCCTTTTGGGGGGAAAACCCATCTCAATCGTCCGGTTGGCCGCTGAACCCCGGGCCTGCCTCAGATTTCCAAGGAGAATCGATGTCCCCCACCCCAAAAACAACCCGGGAACTGCTGGCCCATATGGAGCAATCGGTGATGTTTACCGCTGCCCGTCCCCCGGTGGTGATGGAACGGGGAGAGGGAAGCTACCTGTGGGATGTGGAAGGCGGGCGATACCTGGATTTTATCCAGGGGTGGGCCGTGAATTGTCTGGGCCATTCTCCTCCGGTGATCCAAAAAGCCCTGGCCCGGCAGGCGGCCGTTCTGGTAAACGCCAGCCCGGCCTACTACAACCCCCAATGGATAGAATTCGCCGGTCTGCTGACGAAAACATCCGGGTTGGACAAAGTGTTTTTTGCCAACACCGGGGCGGAGGCCAACGAGGGGGCGCTGAAAATGGCCCGCAAGTACGGGATGCGCCATCTGAAAGGGGCTTACGGGGTGGTGACTGCCTGGAACAGTTTTCACGGGCGGACCCTGGCCATGATGAGCGCCACCGGCAAGGGGGTGTGGGAGGGGTTGTTTGAACCCAAGGTGCCGGGATTCACCCATGTGCCGTTCAACGATCTGGAGGCCATGCGGCTGGCCGTCACCAACAAGGTGTGTGCCGTGATGGTGGAGCCGGTCCAGGGAGAAGGGGGGGTCTTCCCCGCCACGGTGGAATATCTGCGGGGTTTGCGAAAATTGTGCGATGAAACCGGCGTGCTGCTGATTTTTGATGAGGTGCAAACCGCCATCGGAAGGCTGGGCCACCTGTACGGCTTTCAGCATTACGGGGTCCAACCGGATATCATGACCCTGGGCAAAGGGCTGGGAGGAGGATTCCCGGTATCGGCGGTGGTGGCCCGTGAGAAAGCCTGTCTGTTTGACATCGGCGAGCAGGGGGGCACCTTTAACGCCCAACCCCTGGCCATGGCGGTGGGCAAGGCGGTGGTGGAAGAGGTGATCCACAAAAATCTTTGCGCCCACGCCGCCCGCATGGGGGGCCGCCTGATGGACAAGCTCAAGGAAATGGGCCGGGAATTCGGGTTTGCCGACATCCGGGGGATGGGGCTGCTGGTGGGGGTGGACCTGCCCCAATCGGAGATTCCTCCAGGCCCGGCTCAGCCCTCAGCCCCCACCATCGGCCATCAGGTGGTTCAGGAATGTCTGAAGGCGGGATTGTTGATCAACTCCCCCCGCCCGGCCACCCTGCGGTTTATGCCGGCGCTGACGGTGACTGAAACGGAAATAGACGAAATGGTGGATATTCTGCGGGGGTGTCTGCAACGGGTGTTGTAATCCACGGGCCGGAGGGGAACTGGGGGGCTTGCGCCGCCGTTCTTTTTGGGGCG
>JAOUFO010000157.1 GCA_029858165.1 Deltaproteobacteria bacterium
TTTTGGGGTTCCTGTCCAGCGGCTTCAGCACCGGCACGGGCCTTCCGGCCCTTTTGGCCGGGCTTGCGCCGCCTTTCTTTTTGGGGCACCCCCCCCCGCTATGTTTTTTGTGTTTTCGTCACTATTTTTTCAAGAACGGATTCCAGGTATGGGATTTTTAACGGTTTGGTCAGGTAATCAAAAAATCCGGCCTCCAGCCCTTTTTGAATATCAGCCGCCATGGCGTTGGCACTCAAGGCAAGTACCGGAATATCCCTGGTGGAAGGATTCTCCTTCAGCTTTTCCAGAGCCTGAAAGCCGTTCAGGCCGGGCAGGTTGATATCCATCAGGATCACATCCGGGTGGTGGGCCTGGGCCAGTTCCAGCCCAATTTCGCCATTGTGGGCTGTTATCAGGCGGTAATGGGGCAGCCGGGCGATGATTTTTTCCATCAGCGACAAATTGGCGGGGTTGTCCTCCACATACAACAGGGTATGGACCGTTCCTGCCGCCGGGAGGACGGCCCGGATATCCGGGGTTGGCGTTTCCGGCTGAAGGGTTTCGGTGGTTCCCCCGCTTATGGGAAACGCGACCCAGAATGTGCTGCCCCGGCCCGGCTGGCTTTCGGCCCCGATTTCTCCCCCCATCAGTTCGGTCAGCCGCTTGCTGATGGTCAACCCGATTCCGGTGCCTTCCACCTCGGAGCCTTCCGCCCCCAGCCGGTTGAAAGGCTGGAACAGCTCTTTCATGCTTTCCGGCGAAATGCCGGGGCCGGTATCCCGCACCAGAACCTTCAATCGGTCCCCGGTCTTCTCCCACAAGATGGACAGGGTGCCCCCCTGGCGGTTGTATTTCACCCCGTTGGAAAGAAAATTCAACACAATCTGCCTGAACCGGGTGCGGTCCACCCGAACCAGGGGGCATCCTTCCACCTGAAACCGGTTATCCAGGATGATTCCCTGTTTGACGGCCATGGGCTGGGTCATATGGACGAGTTCATACACCACATCCACCGGGTCCACATCCTCCAGGGAAAGGTGAATCCTGCCGCTTTCTATCTTGGCCAGGTCCAACACCTCGTCAATCAGGTTCAGCAACAGCGCCCCCCCTTTTTTGATATACGCCACGCTTTCGGTTTGTTCCTGGGTAAGCGGCTGTTCCGGGTCTGTTTCCATCAGTTGGGCAAACCCCAGGATGGCGTTTAAGGGTGTGCGCAAATCGTGGCTCATGGTGGAAAGAAACTGGCTTTTGGCATGGCTGGCCGCCTCGGCCGCCTCCTTGGCGCTTTGCAGCTCCTCTTCGGCTTTTTTCCGCCCGGTAAAATCCGATGCGATCAACATGATGGCTGGCTCGCCCTCCCACACCACCCTTTTTCGCAACATCATCAGCCAAAACCGGGTTCCATCCCGGCGGACCCCTTCCACCTCCGCCTCATGGGATACAGACAATCCCGCAAGCACTTCATCCCGGATTTCACGTTGTCGCGGCAAATATTCCGGGGCCACCAGGGTGTCCAGGGGGTCAATTCCCGTCATTTCTTCCGGGTGGTCAAACCCGAACAAATCGGCCATGGCCTGATTGGTAAACAGCATCCGTTTGTGTTGGACAATGGAAACACCCTGAAGGCTCCATTCCATCAGGTTGCGGAACCGTTCCTCGCTTTTTTTCAGGTTGTCGGTCCGTTCCTCCACCAGCCGTTCCAGGTTGGCCCGGTGGCGGGTTAATTCCGCCTGGGCATTCTTTTGGGAGGTGATATCCAGCAGGTTGACGGCGATTCCATTCCTAATGGGGAAAGCCCGCACGCTGTACCAACTGTTCAGGGGGGGGTAAAACCCTTCTTCCACCACCAAGGCCATGTTCGCCATGGCTTTTTTCAGGGGCTTGAAAAAATAACTGGCCAGTTCCGGGAAGGTATCCCACAAATCATGGCCCAACACCTCCCCGCCGGTCAGCCCCAAAGCCTGTTGGGCCTTGGGGTTTACATGGGTGATGTGCCAATGGACGTCCACCGCGATCAGAATATCCGGGTTGTTGTCAAAAATTTCCTGAATTCGTTGCTGGTTGTCCTTGAGGGCCTGTTCCCATTCCATGTGGGCCTGAAGCAGATTCTCCTCTGTAAACAGAATGGTTTCTTCCACCCGGCCCAGATAAAACCAAAAACCGACGGCAAGCAGCCCCGCCACCATCAAAATCCCCCCCATCACCCACAACCGGGTGCGGGCCAGAGCGGCATGTCGGTCCGTGGTGTCGGTCAGAATCACCATATCCCCCACCTCGGCCCCTTCCATGTTTTCCAGGGGCTGGATGACCACATGGAACATCCGGGGGCCAACCGCCACACTTTCGGCCATATCATGCACAAGCCCCACCCGGTCCGCCAAAAAGAGCTTCAGTTCCGGGGTCAGGTCCGAATATCCTTTCAGGGGGACCGAAAGCGGCAGGGTATCCCAGCCCATGCGGTTTTGCCGCCGGGAGGTTTCTCCCTCCTGTTGCCATGCCTTTTGATTCAGGTATTTTTTGTGGATGAACACCATCATCCGCAATTGAAGGGTATCGGCCACCTCCTGAATAATCTGCTCCACATCCCCCCCCATTTCCAGGTACCCGATCAGGTGGCCGTCCGCTTTCCATGGCATGGCCGCCCGCAACCCCAAAAAACCATCCTGCCCCAACCGGACCCCGTAGGCCGGTTTGCCGGACTGCACAACGGCTTGCAGTACCGGGTTGGTGGTGGGAAGGATTGGAGAGTGGGGGGAATGGGTCGCCAGGAATTTTCTGCCATCCGGCAGCACAAAGTTTAAATGGGAAATGTGGCTGTCCCGCCGCAGCATATCCAACAGCGGAGAGGCCATGCGCAGCAAATCACCCCGGTTTCTGGCAGCGAAGGCTTGCCGCAATTCATCCTTTTGCTCCAGGGCATCCAGGGTGGCAAACATCAGATCCGAGTCGGTCTTCAGCCGGTTCTGGTACATCCGGGTGGCCATGTTCCGGGTATGTTCCAGGTACTCATTCAATTCGGTGGTGTTTTCAATATCCAGGATAATCAAAAACATCCCGGACAACACCACCATGGCCACCACGATGGGAAACAACACGTTTTTGCGGATTGAACCGTTGGAAAGGGACATGAAAAACAATTGGAGTGTGTTTGAGGTGCCCACCAACCGGTTTGTCGTTATTCCAGGTTGGGAGAGAACCGTCGGGAAACCCTGGTTGAATTTTCATAAATTGGAGTCAATTCTGACACAACCCCTCGGGATATTCTATATTTATCAGAGCCGTCGGCCAGATGAACGGAGCCGGGTTCAAATGGCCTTCCAAATTGGAAAAACAAAGGAATCCTTTGGGCCGCGTTGCGGTGGGAGATGCTACAGGCCCCAAAAGAAGTGCAACCAGCCAGCCTGTGGCGTTTGGAGCCGACAGGCAACACAACCCAGGGCTGTGCTGGTTGCCGGACAAAACGCAAAAGAAAGGCGGTGAACCCCGCCCCAAGCCGCCGACAGGCGGACGGCGGTGGTGAACCGCTGGACAAGGCCCCAAAAGAAGTGCAACCAGCCAAAAAGAAAAAAGCAAGCGGGGGGAAAGAGGTGTTTTTTAGGTTGGCCGGTCGCCTTTCTTTTGGATTAGGATGGTTGGGAATCGTCCTTCAGGGTTTCCACCACCCGCCGCAGCAGGGTTTTGTCCAACCCGCGGGTAAACCGGGCCGAAATACGGAAACGGAATCCATCCGCTTGGGGTTCGGGGATTTTCTGGCAGCGCAGCACCACCACTTCAATGGCCCTGAAGGCTTTGGGGCTGACGGCAATCTGCAACCCCTGGGCAATGGGGTCCGGCGAAAGGAAGGCCACCCCTCCCAGGGAAATATCCAGCAGCGGCAGTTTTTTTGCCCCCATGGGAATATGGAGCCTCAGGGATGGGAAGCTTTCCCGGATGGAGGCCCGCTTGTCAATACCGTCGCTGGTCATGTTCCTCTGTTGTTTTTGGAGGGGGACCCCGTTGAACCCTGCCCGGGGTTTTTTAAGAAAAATAACCGGGCATGGTTTTTATTTCAAGCAAAAGATGGCTTGAAAACGGGATTCACTTTATGGCATATACTTAGAACAACGCACCAAGCCAAAAACATTCCCGGTTTGGTGAAATTTTCACCCCAATCACCCATCCCTGATGAACCCCCTCGCGGCCGCATCGGTTGATTTGTTTCCGGCTCTTTGGCGCTGGCGGCTGAGGTGCCGTGCGGCGAAGGGATAATTTTCTTTGGTCAGGCCGTCTCCAGCCTGCCAACAATGAAAAATGAATTTCGCCGTGCGACCACCCGGAACAAGGGCAGGACGCACGGTTTTTTTTTGCAAAAAAACACATTTGCCACTCAAGGAACCCGGAAATGACTGAAACCCGATTTGTAACCAAAGGGGGATTGCGGGCCACCCGGCAGGAAACCCGTTTACCGGCGGTTTCTGCCCTGGATGATGTCTGGAGCGCCATAGACCGCCGCAAGGGGGGGCTGCTGGTAAGCAATTATGAAGTGCCCAACCGGTATGCCCGCTGGGATATCGGGTTCATCAACCCCCCCCTGGAACTGACGGCCAAAGGGCGCCGGTTTTATTTGAGGGCGCTGAATCCCGAGGGGGAGGGGTTGTTGCCCGCCCTGGCTCCGGCCTTGGCGGACCACCCCCATCTGGCCGCATTTCATGTGGAAAAAGACTGCTTGCACGGGGAGGTGATCCCCGCCCCCCGGTTTTTCCCCGAGGAGGAGCGAAGCCGCCAGCCGAGCTTTTTTTCGGTTTTGCGGGCCTTGCTGGACCATCTGGCCGGGGATCAGGGGGAACTGGGATTTTACGGGGCGTTTGGGTTTGATCTGGTGTTTCAGTTTGAAACCCTGGAACAAAGGATGGCCCGCCACCCGGACCAGGTGGATTGCTGCCTGTATTTCCCCACCGAACTGGTGGTGGTGGACCGCCAAAAGGAAACCGCCACCCGCATCCGGTTTCAATTCCAAACCGATGAAGGAGGGATTGGCCCTGCCGGGGGGGGGAAAGACCAGCCTGCTCCGCCGGTGCTGCCTCCGGCCCCCATGGCCAGTGACCACCTGCCGGGAGAGTTTGAAAAAAAGGTGGACCTGGTGCGGGAAGGCTGCCGCAAGGGGGATTATTTTGAGGTGGT
>JAOUFO010000158.1 GCA_029858165.1 Deltaproteobacteria bacterium
TTAAATGGGAAACCCGGTTTGATTTGGTGACCGTGGGTCAGACCCCGGAGGGGAAAAACAAACATGCCCTGCTGGTGACCGGTACCGGTGATCCTACCGTGACCTATGGGGATATGGAAGAGATAGCCACCAAATTGCGCTTAAAGGGGGTGCGCAATCTGGAAGGGGGGATTTATTATGACGATTCCTTTTTTGACGATAAATCCTACACCCGGGATTGGAAAGAATCCTTGGGGGAGCAGGCCTGGCTGGCCCCCATCAGCCCGTTTATTTTTAACAACAACACCGTTTCATTTTTCGTCAGCGGACGGAAAACCAAAAAACCCCAACCCAAACAGCCTTTGGTGGCCCCGGCCAAAAAAGGGCCCCATATGGAAATCACCACCCAATTCCGCTATGTGGGGCAAAACCCGGAACTGATCCGGATTAAGCAACTGGCCGGCGGGGATGGTCTGGCTTTTGACCTAAGCGGTCAATTGCCCAACCGCACCTGGATGTACAATGTGGCCACCGCCGTAAAGGACCCTGATGTATACTATTTTACCGCACTGGCCCAGGCCATGGAAGAAGCGGGCATCCACGGCAACCTCCGTTTCCAGCCCTGGCCGGGGTTGAACCTCCCCACAAAAAAAATAATGGTCCATTCTTCCATTCCCTTGCGGGAGGTGATTGTGGACATCAACAAACACAGCAACAATCTGGCGGCGGAATCTCTGTTGCGGACAATGGCCTCTCAAACCAAAACCGCCGGAATCTCCACGGAGGATGGGTTAAACGCCCTGCGGCAGGTGATGGAAACGGAATTTCCCGGGTTTCAACGGGATGTGGTCATGAAGGATGGGTCCGGCCTGGATATGGAAAACCGGGTGACTTCCCGATTTTTTGTGCGGCTGCTGAACAGGGTAAGAGAAAAACCCTTTCAATCGGAATACCTGGCTTCCATGAGTCTGGCAGGGTGGGACGGAACATTGAAGCCCCGCCATTTCCCCACCCGGTTGTGGGGCAACATCCGGGCCAAGTCCGGCACCCTGAAAGGGGTGAAAAACCTGAGCGGTTATCTGTATGCCGGGGGGGATGTGGTGGTGTTTTCGCTGATGATCAAAGAGGACGGACGGTCGGTGATCAAAAGAGAAAGGGCGCAGGATTCGGTGATGACGGCCTTGTTTGACCTGTTGGAGGAACCCCGGCGGAGCAGTACCCTGGAACCGGCACAGGCGGCCTTGCCCTAAGCCGACCGGACATCCACCAGACGAAAGGTGGTCCGGGTGGAATCCCCCAATTGAGAAACCTGGGGGGCCAGGGCCAGATCATACCGGCGGGACAAATCCAGATTGTGCTGAGCGGCATCCCAGCCGAAAGCCTCCACCTCCGGACCGTTGTGGCAGCTGACCTGAAACTTCAGGTGGCGGCTGTTTAACACCATCGGCTTTTCCAGGCTTACATCCCGCAAGGCCACCACCGGTTCCGGGTTGCCGAAACCGAAAGGGGAAAGGCGGCTGATCTCCTCCACAAACCCACGGGTAAAATGGTCCTGGTTCACCCAGGTATCTATGGCCAGCTTGTCTTTGGAAGGGTTATCCTTGGCTTGGCGGCCAGCGGAATCCCGGCAGTCTTTGGTGGCCGCCTGAAACCGGCGGGCAAACGCATCCAGCCGGTTGCTGGGCAAAGCCAGTCCGGCGGCGTTTGTGTGGCCGCCAAACCGGTCCAGCAGCCCTTCACAGGATTTCAATACGCTCAACAGATCAAACCCTTCAACCCCTCTGGCCGAACCCTGGGAGATTTCTCCATGATGCTGGGTCAACACCACGGTGGGTTTGTTGTATTGGGAGGCGATGCGGCTGGCCAGAATGCCCAAAATCCCCGGATGCCAGTCTTTTCCCACCAGCACAAAGGCGGGGTTTTCCATTTGTTCGGCCACCTGGGCCTCGGACAGGGCCAGGGCCAGTCCTTCTATTTCCTGGCGTTTGCGGTTGGTATCACACAAAATCCGTGAAAGTCTGCGTCCTTCCCCATAGGAATGGGTCAACAGCAGCTTCACCCCTATGGAGGGGTCCCCCACCCGGCCCATGGCGTTTATTTTGGGCGCGATTTTGGTGTGGATCAATCGGGGAGAAATCCCCCCCCGCACATTGCATTCTTTTAGCAGCCCCACCAACCCCGGCCGGGGATGGAACTCCATCATTTCAAAACCCAGGCGGACCAGAATCCGGTTTTCTCCCACCAGGGGGGACATATCCGCCACCGTGGCCAGGGCCACCAGGTCCAAATTGTAATCGGGATTGGGCGGCGTGATGCCGCGCTGGGAAAACACATCCATCCGGGCACAGTGCTGATGCAGTGCCTTGATGATTTTATAGGCCACACCGGCGGCGGAAAGGTCCTTGAAGGGATAACGGCAATCCGGGTGTTGGGGGTTCACCATGGCCAAAGCAGCGGGCTGCATGGGGGGCACCTGGTGATGGTCGGTGATCAGCGTGTCAATCCCGTTTCGGCGCAGCAAATCCACCCCATCCACCGCCCCGGAGCCGTTGTCCACCGTCACCACAAGTTCCGCTTTGGAAGCCACCAACCGTTGGGCCGTATCCGGGTGAAGGCTGAAACCATCCCGCAACCGGTCCGGGATAAAATAATGAACCCTGCCTCCAACGGCTTTCAGATAACCGTACAAAAGGGCGGTAGAGGCGGTGCCGTCCACATCGTTGTCCCCGAAGATAAATATCTTCTGATAATGGAGGATCGCGTGCAGCAAACGGTCCACTGTGGTGTCCATTCCCCGCAACAGCCAGGGGTCATGCAACTGCCCGGCTTGCGGGTTTAAAAACCTGAAGGCCCCTTCCGCATCCATGCGGTTGCGGGAGGCCAGGATCATCCCCACTTCGGTGGAAATGTCCAGCTTGGAACAAAAAGAGTGGAGATCCTCATTGGAATAGTCCACCACCGGATCGGTCCAGAGCTTGTCGGATAAGATGCCTTGCTCTATAGCCATGAATGTTTTCCCTGTGGAAAAATTCCCGTTGCCAATCCCTATGCCATCGGATCACCCGAAAAGGTTGGTTGGTTCCCATCCCCTTAATGGATCCATGACGGAATTGTTCACTGCGACGCAGATTTCAAACAGGGTAACAAAATGAATCCAAAAGGAAAAACAGCGAACAAATGACCACCAAAAAGGATTGTAAACCGGCACTACCACCATCATAACCCAAATCACCCCAAAGGAAAAAAATTTTCAAGGACCCGGGATCTTCCCTGCCACCAAATCAAACCTTGGACTCTTTTTTGGGGAAATTACGGTGAATTTTTTTTTATTGGGTGCAGGTTTGCCCAGTCTGACAGCCGGACAATGGGCAACCCGGAAGGCAGGGGAAAATCCACCGTAGATTTAAAAATAATTGATTGAACCCACCCTCAAATAGGTATATTATAAGCTTAATTAAAAGTTGCGAAGTCGAACAAACCCAATGGCAGACTTCATCAAAAAACAAACGGAAGGATATATGGCGGATTTCAAAAGTGTATTCAAAATCGCGGGTGATGCGCCCACCCCGGGTGCAAAATCGGGGGATGTTATGGAAAGAATCCGCAAAGATCTGGCCGAAAACAAAATTATTCTTTTCATGAAGGGGGACCGCAATTTTCCCCAGTGTGGATTTTCCGCGGCGGTGGTGGAAGTGTTGGAAGAACTGGGAGTCACCTATCAAACCCGGAACATCCTGGAAGATGCCGAACTCCGCACCGCTTTGAAAGAGTTTTCCAATTGGCCCACCTATCCCCAATTGTATTTAAACGGCAAACTGATCGGCGGCTGTGACATTGTGATGGAAATGCACCAAAACAATGAACTGGCCCCCCTGTTAAAAGACGCGGTCTAAAAACCGCGCACATCCAAGACCCTCGGCGCTTCCTCCCCCCACCTCCCTGGGAGCGCCGGGGGTTCTTTTTTTTTCAGCCAGCCTGTTTGGAAAAGACCCCCCCGCCCTAACCACAGTCCCAACCTCCAAAACCATCCGCCGACAACACCAAGGTCCACCCAATCCCTGGGCTTGGCCTTCATTCGTCCCCGGAAGGAACCAAACCCGCAAAATCCTACAACACCGGTTTCCATCCGGTGGTTGCGGTTTGTAAAACAAGGTCTGGGGTTTTATGGTTGGGAAACCAACGGGAGGCTTGTTGAATTCAGGCGAGGGGGAACAACAAGCAGGGTAAAAAATACCGGGGGGAGGTGGAGAATGGGGCCGCATGGGGCTGTGGCTTGGCGCCAGGGATGGAGGTCGGGGGGGGGTGGGTTGGCCCCAACACCGGTGATCACCCAGGACAACGCCCTTGCAGCGGGGCAAGGGTGCTGTCCTGGGCAAGAGTGGCTTGGGGGGGGCCACCATCCTATTTAAAATCCGTTATCGGTCTGATGCACTTGGCTGGACATCAGGACCAAATGGGAGCCCCTTTGGGGCTTAAGGATTCCGGCTGGTTTTTTTTGGCGTCCGCGATGGTGGATTTCAAGACCAGCCCTTTTTTGGCCGGGTTTGACATGGCCCGCAAAGTGGACCGAATGGAATCCATTTTGGCCAGACTTTCCCGGCAATCGGTGCAGGTGGCCAAATGGGCTTCCAGAAACCGGGTTTCATCGGCGTCCAACTCTCCGTCAAAATAGGCGGAAAGGTCCACCGCGTATTGTTTGCAAATTGTGCTCATTTTTTCTCCTAAACACATTGAATACTCAGTCCGGAGTAAGTCTCCCCTTCCCTGGGCAGACCGCCGGTACCGAATATGGTGACTCCCACTTGAAAAGGACCGGGGTTATATAAACCCCCGGTCCAAACGAAAAAACATTTTTCCTGAGACCTCTGCATAACTCGTTTTTTTCCCATCCCCCTGCCCCAACACAAAAGGGAAGGGGGTTGTTTTGATTGGAGGCCTGCGGCCCCCAAAAGAAAGGCACCAGCCAGCCTGCGGCGTTTGGAGCCGACAGGGGACACAACGCAGGGCTGTGCTGGTGCTGGACAGGAACCCCCCAAAGAAAGGCGTGGAAGCCCGCTCTAAGCCGCCGCAAGGCGGATGGCGGTGCTGAAAACGCTGGACAGGGTCCCCAACCCCCCGCTTTTTTATCAAAACGGGAGCTTTTGGGAGTTATGCGG
>JAOUFO010000003.1 GCA_029858165.1 Deltaproteobacteria bacterium
TTGAAAAAAGTCCTCCCCATCTTCACCAGGGCCATTCATTTCAACAATTTTTTTAAACTCCCCGGATGCCACCCCCCGCCCGGTTTTCATATCCCGCATCCAACTGCCCAGTTTGGCCACCTGCTGGGACCGGGAAAGCACCTCCTGGTTCAGGCGCAGCTCTTCGGTGATGCGTTCTTTTTGCCGTTGGGTGTGGTAAGCCACCACGATGTTGGCGCAGGCGCCGGTCATGGGGGTCAGATAATCCAGCAGGTCCTGGCTGTACCCCCCCGGTTTGTTGGCCAGCCCCGCCATGCCCACCAGTTCCCCGCCTTGGATAAAGGGAATGCCCAGATAGGCGGTCATCGGGGGATGGCCGGGGGGCAGCCCTCCCGACCGGGGGTCCCCGGCGGGTTGGTTGGCAATCACCGGCTGGCCGGTGGTAAGAGTGTGGCCGAACAGGGTGTTCAGGTTGTGAAATTCCAACCCCAGGGGGGCGTTTACGTCAAAAAACTTCCGGGTGTCCTCGTTCCAGGCGATGTTGGACAGGGCATAGATTTTTAAATAAGGTGCCCCTTGGGGGGTGTGCAGAACCTCTCCGATAAAACCGTATTCGCTTTGGGTCAAATCCAAAAGGTACAACAGGGCTTCATCAAACACCTCCCGGGGGCGGGAATGGGGGGAGATAAACTGGTCCTGCATCCGCCGCACCGCCCCCAGAATGCGCAGATACCGGTTTTTTTCATCTTCGGCCACCATTTGAAGGGTCAAATCCTGAAGCACCCCCACAAACTGGCGCTCTTCCCCAATCCACATTTCGCTGACCCCCAAATGGGCGGGAAAGGTGGTGCCGTCCTTTCTCTGCCCCATCACCTGACGCCCCACCCCGATAATGGACGCTTTTCCGGTGGCCCGGTACTTTTGGAGATAGCCGTCATGTTGGCTGCGGTAAGGCTCCGGCATCAGCATGTTCACGTTGTTGCCCACCAGTTCCCGCAGGGAGTAGCCGAATATGGTGATGGCGGACGGATTACAGGAAAGCACCCGGCCCTGCTCGTTGATGAAAATCACCCCGTCGGCGGAGGTATCCCCCACCGCCCGGTTGGAGGATTCCTCCCGGGCCACCTTTTGCAGATACCTGCGGTTGGAATATAAAAACACCCACAAGGCCAACCCCACCCCCGCCGCGGTCCCCCCCGCCACCAGCAGGGCCGCCCGTACAAACGGGGCGCGGATGACCCACAGGTTTACCCCCACCACCATCACGGCGTCCAGCTTTGGGATGGCCACATAGGCGGCCAGAATAGGCTCCCCGGTTTCATCCTTCCAGGAGACAACCCCCGTCTGCCCGGAAAGCCCCCGACGGGAAGGCTCGGCGTAGGGAGCATCCCAGGGGACCCTTAGATTTCGGCTGATGCGGCCATGGTTGTTGCGCACCAGATACAAAATGGAATCCCCCTGGCGCCGGGCCAGGCTGTACAACCCCCCTTCGGAGTTGGTTTCCTGTTGGGCGGCCTCCAACTGGGTTAAGGCCGCTTCCATTTCGTCTTTTTTGAATTTTTCGGTATGGAGAGAACCAAACCGGACCATGGAATAGACCAGCCGGGAATACCCCTGGGCCTCCTCCAGCATTTGGCGGGATTGCCCATCCACCATGGCCTGGTACAACAAAATGATTGTTCCGATACATATGGACAGCCCCAAACCGACCACCACCCCCACCATATTGATGACGAATTTTCTGCTGAGCATGAACATCATCCTTTTTTTCGGCGGTTGATAAAGCTGTTTTCCTCTGTCGCCAACAGAATTGTCCAGGTGGTGGAAAAAGTAAACCGAAAGGGATACCGGGCCATCCTTAAACACCTTGTTTGGTTTCACCCTATCCAATTTGAATCATTTTCTAAATACGCAAACCGGATGCGGGGATTTGGATGGGCCCCTCCGGGCAGCCAATTTTCATTTTTATGCTGGGTGTCGGGAGATTCCGATGGGTTGACTGAAATTGGCCCGCCCCCGGCAGGCGGTTTGTTTTTAGGGGGCTTTGTGTGTATATAGTTATACGAAATCCGCGGATGAAGTTCCTTGGTTCCCGGTTTAAAGGTGGGCCTTTCTTCTGCCGGAGAGAAACCCTTTTGACCGGGGGGGATATTTTTAACAAGATTCTTGACAGCCCCCGATTTGGTGTGACATGTTGCTTGTTATCGCCAACAATCCCCGGTTTTCACCGTACATTGGCCCAAACCATTCCGGGCCAATGGTCCTTGGCACAAGGCGGTCCTTGGCACAAGGCCCTAAGAAGCACAGGGCAAAGGCCCTAAGAAGCACAGGGCAAAGGCCCTAAGAAGCACAGGGCAAAGGCCCTAAGAAGCACAGGGCAAAGGCCATGGCAGCCTGGGCCGTAAGGAGCTTCCCGCTGTTTGTGGGGAAGAAACATTTTTTCAGACAAATGATTCAGATGGCCGACCCCTTTCAGGACAGTTTAAATTCAACCCGTCAACAGACCTTGGACCGGAAAAAAATGAAAAGAAACAGACCTATCCTTCTCGGAATCGTGGGCGACAGCGCCGCCGGAAAAACCACCATCACCAACGGCCTGATCAAAATTCTGGGTGATGAGCGCGTCACCGAAATCTGCACCGACGATTACCACAAGTATGACCGCAAAGAGCGGGCCATCCACAAGATCACCGCCCTCCACCCGGATTGCAACTACCTGGACGTGATGGAACTGCATACCGAGCGGCTTCATTACGGCCAGCCCATTCTGAAACCGGTGTATGACCATCACAACGGCGAACTGGTGCGGCCCGTGTATCTGGCCCCCAAGGAGTTTGTGATCATAGAGGGACTGCTGGGATATTCCACTCCCAACATGTGCAATTTCTACGACGTCAAGGTGTATCTGGCCCCGCCGGAGGATCTGCGGATGGTGTGGAAAATCAAGCGGGATACCAGCAAACGGGGGTACAACGAGGACCAGGTGCGCAAAGAAATGGAGGCCCGCGAGCCGGATTCCGCCGCCTACATCCGCCCCCAAATGGCCCACGCCGATATCATCGTTTCGTTTTATCCGGAACCGGGTGTGCCTTTGGAGCAGGCCGGTCCCAATCTGAATGTGCGTTTGGTGCTACGCCCCACCATCCCCCATCCTGATCTAAGCTATCTGGTGGACAACAAGGATTCCCGCGAGGCGGGCATCCGGTTTGAACTGGGCCGGGACCATGGCAAGCCGGTGGATATTCTGGAAATAGATGGCAACGTCTCCCCGGAACATGCCGCTGATCTGGAAAAACGCATTTGGGAACACCTGCCGGAGCTGACCCCGCTCAAGTCGGATCAATTCGGCCAGTTTCAGGACCGGGGAGAAACCCGCCACAGTGATCCCCTGGCCATCACCCAGTTGCTGCTGACTTACCATTTGTTGCGGGAATACACCGGCGCCGAAGTGCCTTATGCCACCCCGGTGGCCGCGTTGTCGCGGATGCAAAAATAAGCACCCGATACCCAAATAAAACCGGGCGGCCTCCAGCGGGCCGCTCCTTCTTGAATTACATCCATGGAGTCAAAACAAATCCCATGAGTCAAACCATTCCCTCCGAACAAATACCCACCTTTGCCGCCAACGCCCTGCGGGCTTTGGCCATGGATGGAGTCCAGCAAGCCAATTCCGGTCATCCGGGCCAACCCATGGGAATGGCCGATGTGGCCGGTGTGCTGTGGAACAAATTTTTGCACCACAACCCGAAAAACCCCAAATGGTTTGACCGGGACCGATTTGTTCTCAGCGGTGGCCATGGCTCCATGCTGTTGTATGGTCTGTTGCACCTGACCGGATACGACCTTTCCATGGATGAACTCAAACGGTTTCGCCAGATTCACAGCAAAACCCCGGGCCATCCCGAATACGGCCACACCGACGGGGTGGAGGTGACCACCGGCCCCCTGGGTCAGGGCGTCTCCAACGGAGTGGGAATGGCCCTGGCGGAACGGATGCTGGCCGCCCGGTTCAACAAACCCGGCCATGAGGTGATCAACCATTTTACCTATGTGTTTTGCGGCGACGGCGACATGCAGGAAGGGGTGGTCCACGAATCGGCCACTTTGGCCGGACACCTGGGCCTGGAACGGCTGATTGTGCTGTTTGACGACAACGGCATCACCATTGACGGTTCCACCGAGCTTTCCACCTCGGAAGATGTGATCACCCGCTTTCAGGGGTACGGCTGGCATGTGATGAGCATCAACGGCCACGACATGGCCGCCATTGAAAACGCCATCAAGGATGCCAAAAAATCAGACAAACCCACCCTGATCGCCTGCAAAACCGTTATTGGTTTTGGGGCGCCCACCCGGGCCGGCACCAGCAAGGCCCACGGGGAGCCTTTGGGGGCGGAGGAAATCAAAGGGGCGCGGGAAAAACTGGGCTGGAAATGGGAACCCTTTGTGATTCCGGATGAAGTGGCCCAATACTGGAGTCAGGCCAAAACCCGCGGCGCCCAATCCGAAAGTGAATGGAACACCCGGGTGGAAGCCTACAAAAAAGCTTTTCCTGCTGAAGCCAAAGAACTGGCCCGGATTGTGGCCGGCAAGGACCCGGAAGGCTGGCAGGCAAAACTGGACACCCTGCGCCAGACCTGGATCAAGGAAAAACCCACCCTGGCCACCCGGGCCTCCGGCGGCAAAGCCATTGAGGTGCTGGCCGAAGGTTTTTCTGATCTGGTGGGAGGCTCCGCGGACCTCACCCCTTCCAACAACACCCGGGCCGGAATCTTCAAGGATATCGGCAAACGGCAGTTTGACGGCCGATACATCCGTTACGGCATCCGGGAGCATGGCATGGGGGCGGTGATGAACGGTCTGGCCCTTCACGGTGGTGTGGTGCCCTACGGCGGAACCTTTCTGGTGTTTGCCGATTACATGCGGCCCACCCTGCGGCTGGCGGCCCTGATGGGGCTGCGGGTTGTTTATGTGTTCACCCATGACAGCATCGGAGTGGGAGAGGACGGCCCCACCCACCAGCCGGTGGAACATTACGCTTCCCTGCGGGCCATCCCCAATCTGGCGGTGTTCCGCCCGGCGGACGCCCTGGAAACCCTGGATTCGTGGGAAGCCGCCATGAACCTTAAAACCGGCCCCAGTGCCCTGTTGCTGACCCGGCAGAACCTGCCCGCCAACCCGGCATATGTAAAAGGGGGGGTGGCCAAGGGGGGGTATGTGCTGGCCGATGCCCCTGACGGGTTGCCTTTAAAAGCCATTGTTGCGGCCACCGGGTCCGAGGTCCATCTGGCCCTGGAAGCCCAAAAAACCCTGGCCGCCGAAAAAATAGGCGTGCGGGTGATAAGCCTGCCCTGTTTTGAGTTGTTTGACGCTCAGCCGGAAGCCTACCGCAAAGAGGTGCTGCCGCCCAATATCACGGTGCGGGTGGGGGTGGAAGTCGGCATCAAAATGGGCTGGGAGGGGATCATCGGCAACACCGGCAAAATGGTTTGCATGACAGGCTATGGCGCTTCAGCACCCGCCGTGGAACTGTTTAAACATTTCGGGATTACTGCCGAAGCGGTGGTCCAAGCGGTGAAAGCCCAGCTTTAAGGCCTAACCCTTCCCTGGCGTGGGCCGTCAACACCCCGGCAAAAACGGTCAAACCCGCCACGGCGGGGGGGGCCGCCCCTGCCGGGGTTTTGTTTATCCGCCCCCAAACACATCAACCCCCTTATCCAAGGGAAGGGGGATGGAAAAGATGGGAACAGCCAGGGTGGGCAGAGATTTTAACCCTACCCTTGAAAACTGAACAGGACAGGTGAATCCATGATTAAAATTGCCCCATCCCTGCTGTCCGCCGACTTTGGCAAAATCAACGAGGAAATCACAGCCGTTCACCAAGCGGGAGCCGACTGGATTCACCTGGATGTGATGGACAACCATTTTGTGCCCAACCTGACCTTCGGCCCCCCCATTGTGGCCAAGCTGGTCAAGCGTCCGGGGCTGGTGTATGATGCCCACCTGATGGTGGAAAACCCGGATTCCCTGGTGGAGGCTTTCGCCAAGGCAGGTTGCCATTACCTGACTGTGCATCAGGAGGCATCCATTCATATGCAGCGTTCTGTCAAGAACATTCAGGCCAACGGCATGAAGGCGGGCATCTCCTTAAACCCCGCCACCCCGCTTTCCACCCTGGATTGGGTGTTGGAGGACCTGGACATGGTGTTGCTGATGAGTGTGAACCCCGGCTTCGGCGGGCAGTCTTACATTCCCCAGATTACCCGCAAAATAGCTGAACTGCGCAAGACCCTGGAAGCCAGAGGATTGAACCATGTGGAAATCCAGGTGGATGGCGGGGTGAGCAACGATACGGTGGCCCAGGTGGTGGGAGCCGGGGCCGATGTGCTGGTGGCCGGCACCGCCGTGTTTGGTCAGAAGGATTACAAAACAGCCATATCCACCCTGCGGAGTCTGTCCGAAGCGGCTCAAAAAAAGCGGGGTTGATTCCCCGGGGTGTCGGCAATTGAAGCCGGAGCAGAAAAATAAACCCTCTCACCCGCTTTTTTTGCTTGAAATTCCCCTGCTTTTTTGACATTTCACCAGGGGTATTCTAAAAATCCAGGGGGGGGTGCCACGGCCCCCGTTGGCCTGTCTCAGGCCTGTTCCAGGGTTCCAACTTTTCAGTTTTCACACCGCCCGATGGCCAGACCGCCCGGCGGAAATGAACAGAGCCGGGCCAACCGGACCAGAAAACCAAGCATACCGAGTCACCGATGGTAGGGTTTAATGATGCCGTAATGAAGGAAGTACAGGGGCTGTTCAAGCGCTACCCCAAAAAACAGCACGCCCTGTTGCCGATTCTCCATCTGGTCATGCGGGAAAACCAGGGCTGTGTTCCCGAAGGGTGGGAGGATTATGTGGCGGAGTTGTGTGAAACCTCTCTCAACCACATCCGGGGAGTGATCACCTTCTACGATATGATTCGCAAGGAGCCTACCGGCAAATTTCACATCCGGGTGTGTACCTGTGTGCCATGCGGCATGTGTGGCGGGGATCAGATCAAAAATCACATCATCAAAAAACTGGCCATCCACCCCGGCCACACCACCCCGGACGGATTGTTCAGTCTGGAGGAGGTCCAATGTCTGGCCGCCTGCGACAAGGCGCCGTTGATTCAGGTAAATGGCAACAACCCCGAAAAGGTCACCGAGGAATCCATTGATATCTGGATTCAGGAAATGCGTCAAAAAGGATAAGCGCACCCATGCTTCAAGAAACGCCGATTCTGACCAAAAACATCCGTTCACCCGGCTACGACGGCAGCCTGGAAGCCTACCAAAAAGCAGGCGGCCACAAGGCTCTGGAAAAAGCCCTGAAATCCATGACCCCCGAAACGGTGATTGAGGCGGTGAAGGAATCCGGCCTGCGGGGCAGGGGCGGGGCGGGGTTTCCCACCGGCATGAAGTGGGGGTTTATGCCCAAAAACACCGGGCGGCCCTCCTATCTGGTGTGCAATGCCGATGAAGCCGAGCCGGGCACCTTTAAAGACCACTTTCTGATCAACCGGGACCCCCATCTGTTTCTGGAGGGGTTGATCATCGGCAGCTATGCCATCGGCTGTCACCATGCTTATGTGTATATCCGGGGGCGGTCCCAGGCACCTGCCGCCCGGCTGCAAACCGCCATAGACAATCTGTACAAGGCCAAGTTGCTGGGCAAGGCCATTTTGGGGACCGGGTTTGATCTGGATATCACCATCCACCGGGGAGCCGGGGCCTACATTTGCGGCGAGGAAACCGCCCTGTTGGAATCCCTGGAAGGCAAACGGGGTCAGCCCCGGGTAAAACCCCCCTTTCCGGCCACCCACGGGTTTAACGCCTGCCCCACCAGCGTCAACAATGTGGAAAGCCTGGCCAATGTGCCCATTATTTTAAACATGGGTCCCGATGCGTTTAAAAAACTGGGATCCACCAACAATTCCGGCACCCGGCTGGTGGGAATCAGCGGCCACATCAAAAACCCCGGCATTTATGAAGTGGAAATGGGGGCCAACCTCAAGTCTATCATTTACGACCTGGGGGGGGGGATGCGGGACGGCAAACAAATCAAGGTGGTCATCCCCGGGGGGACATCGTCCAACCCGCTGAAACCGGAAGAAATAGACATCGCTTACGATTTTGATGCGGTGGCCAAGGCCGGGTCCATGCTGGGCACCTGCTCTTTGATTGTGCTGGATGAGGACACCGACATTGTGGACCTGGCCTACCGCACCATCGTGTTTTTCAACCATGAGTCCTGCGGCCAATGCACCCCGTGCCGGGAGGGGACCTTCTGGCTGAAAAATCTGGTGCGGGATTTTCACGACAATCTGGGGGATCAGGGCAAAATAGACCGGATCCGCCGGGTGGCCGCCACCATGTTCGGCACCTCGCTTTGCGCTTTGGGTGATGCCGCGGCAGGCCCGATGAAGGCCTTTGTAGAGAAATACCCTGAGGAATTCAGGAAACACTTTATTTAAACGGAAGCCATGCCGACTTTTTATCTTGACGATGAACCGATAGAGTTTGAGGAAGGGGAGACCATCATCAAGGCCGCCCTGCGCCATGGCAAGGATGTTCCCCGCTATTGCTACCACCCGGCGCTTACCGTGGTGGCCCAATGCCGGATGTGTCTGGTGGATGTGACCGACATGGGAAACGGCCGCCCGGCCCCCAAGTTGTTTACCTCCTGTTCCACCCCGGCCATGCCCGGCATGAAGGTCAGCCTGCAAACCGACAAGGTAAAAGAAGGCCAGAACATCATCAGCGAACTGACCCTGGTCAACCACCCCCTGGATTGCCCCATTTGCGATCAGTCTGGAGAATGCGACCTTCAGGATTATGCCTTTCAGTACGGCACCGGCCATTCGGAAATGACCCACGAAAAACGGACCTACGGCTGGCGGGATGTGGGGACCTACATCATGTTGGAGCGCAACCGGTGCATCCATTGTTCCCGCTGCGAGCGGTATTCCAAAGAGGTGGAAGGCGCCCATGATTTCGGGGTGTTCCTGCGCTCCCATGAAACCACCTTTGATACCTTTGAGGACCACCGCATCACCCACAAATTCCAGGGCAACCTGGTGGATCTGTGTCCGGTGGGGGCCATCACCGAGCGGGAATTCCGCTTTAAAAAACGGGCCTGGAAGCTCACCCGCACCCCGTCGGTCTGCGCCAGTTGCGCCACCGGGTGCAACATTACCGTGGACCACGAATCCAACCGGGTGGAACGGCTGAAACCCAGAGAGAACCAAGCGGTAAACCGCTGGTGGATGTGCGATGACGGGCGCATCGGTTACCGGCAGTTGAACGACCGGGAGCACCGGGCACTGGAACCCCAGGCCCGCGTAAAGGGGGAGTTGATTCCGGCCAATTGGGAGACCATTCAACTGGCGGTCATCACCCGGCTGGAGGAGATTTCAGCCCGGGGGGATCAGGTGGTGGGATTGGCGGACACCACCGCCACCAACGAAGAACTGTTTCTGTTTAAAAAAATGCTGGTGGATTGTTTCGGGGCCAAAACCTACTCCCCGGCTCACCCCCAACAGGCGGCCCCCACCGGCCACTTTTTAAATGATCTGATCTCGCCGGACAAAACCCCCAATTCCGCCGGGGCCAAGGCCCTGGGGTTGGGGATGGACCTCAAAAACGATGGCGTCCGCAAAGCCTTGGAAAAATCCCCCAAGGTGGTGTTTGTGCTGGGCAACCCCTGGTCAGAAAACAGCCAGTTGCTGGCTCTGGCCGCCAAAGCCGATTTCGTGTGCCACATCGCCACATTTTCCAGTCCCTGGGTTCAAATCACCGATGTGGTTCTCCCCGGGGCAACCTTCGCCGAAAAAGCCGGAACCTACACCAACAAACACGGCCGTGTTCAACGGATATTCCCCGCGGTGAACCCCCCGGAGGATTGCCGGGACCAAACCCGGATTCTGCTGGATTTGATGCGGGGGCTGGGGATTTCCACCGAATTCAACACCCCTGTCCAGGTATTGAACGGGCTGGGCTCTCAGGAAGCCGCTTTCAAAGGGCTTACCTGGGACACCGTGGGAACCTCCGGCCAACCCCTGGCGGGGATCAAGGCTTAAATCCTTCTGGCCGCCGTTTTGGCGGATGATGAGAAAAAACCTATGAATATCCTGTTTTACCTGTTCGCGGTGTTGGCGGTGCTGGGCGCCTCTTCGGTGCTGTACATGCGCAACCCGGTTTATTGCACCCTTTCCCTGGTGGGCGCCTTTTTCAGCCTGGGGGTGATTTACGTTCTGCTGAATTCCGAATTCATCGCCACGGTGCAGGTGCTGGTGTATGCCGGGGCCATCATGGTGCTGTTTTTGTTTGTCATCATGCTGCTGAACGTGGAAACCGAAAAACGGTTTCCGTTCCGCTGGCGGCCGCCCCAGGTGATCGGGGCCGTGCTGGCGGGGGTGATTTTTGTGCAGTTGGTGGGATTGTTTGCCAACCCCCGGTCCCAAACCGGCCCTTTGGCCGATTATCCCGCAGACCGGCTGGCCCGGGAAGGCACGGTGGAAACCATCGGCCAGCTGCTGTTTACCGATTATGTGCTCCCTTTTGAGGTGATTTCAGTATTGTTGCTGGTGGCCATCATCGGAGCGGTGGTGCTGGCCAAACGCCGGGTGAAAAACGAAGGGACGGAGGGCCAATGATTCCCATAGACCATATCATGATTTTAAGCGCCATCCTGTTTGCCATCGGCGTGGCCGGGGTGATCATCCGGCGCAACGCCATTATCGTTTTTTTAAGCATTGAACTGATGCTCAATGCCGTGAATCTGGGGTTCATCGGATTTGCCACTCATATGCATTCCATGGTGGGGGTGCTGTTTGTGTTCTTTGTGCTGGTGGTGGCCGCCGCGGAGGCGGTGGTGGGCCTGGCCATCATGCTGGAAATCTTCCGCAACAAAGAAACCCTGAACCTGGATGAAATCAATCTGCTCAAGTGGTAACCGGGAAGCCCGCGGGTTTCCGCTTTTTCCTTTTTTAATGGATGACCCTTTACCGGACCGGATGAGGAAGTTATGACCGAAACCCTGTGGCTTATCCCTGCCCTGCCCCTGCTGGGGTTTTTGCTCAACGGCCTGGCGGGCCGCTGGCTGGGCAAAACATTCGTTTCCCTGGTGGGACCCGGAATGGTGGGGGTGTCGTTCATCCTTTCCCTGATGGTCTTTCAGGAGATGCTGTCCGCGCCGGGAATGTCCATCACCCAACACCTGTACCCCTGGATTGAGGCCGGATCGTTTAAAGTGCCGGTGGATTTTACGGTGGACCGCCTTTCGGGCCTGTTTCTGCTGATTGTCACCGGGGTGGGGTTTGTGATTCATGTGTTCGCGGTGGGATACATGGCCCATGAGGAAGGATTCGCCCGATTTTTCGCCTATCTGAATCTGTTTGTATTTTTCATGCTGGTGTTGGTGCTGGGTTCCTCGCTGTTGTTGTTGTTTGTGGGCTGGGAGGGGGTGGGGTTATGCTCCTACCTGCTGATCGGATATTATTACACCAAAGATTCCGCCGCTTCAGCCGCTAAAAAGGCTTTTGTTTTCAATCGGGTGGGGGATTTCGGATTTATTGCCGCCAGCCTGATTCTGTTTTCGGTGTTCGGCACCCTGGAAATGGCCACCATCAACCGGATGGCTCCCGAAACATTGGCTCTGGGCGGGGGGCTGGCCACTGCCATCACCCTGTTGTTGTTTTTGGGAGCCACCGGCAAAAGCGCCCAGATTCCGTTGTATGTGTGGCTGCCGGACGCCATGGAAGGCCCCACCCCGGTTTCGGCCCTGATCCACGCCGCCACCATGGTAACCGCCGGGCTGTATCTGTTGGCCCGGATGAGCCATCTGTTTGTGCTGGCCCCCTTTACCATGTCGGTGGTGGCCGTTATCGGCCTGATGACCGCTCTGGTGGCCGCCACCATCGCCGTGGCCCAATACGACATCAAACGGGTGCTGGCTTATTCCACCGTCAGTCAGTTGGGGTATATGTTCCTGGCCATGGGGGTGGGGGCCTTTGGGGCGGGGATATTTCATGTGATGACCCACGCGTTTTTTAAAGCCTTGTTGTTCCTGGGGTCCGGCTCTGTGATCAACGCCCTGCACCACGAGCAGGATATGCGCAAAATGGGGAGCCTGCTGAAAAAAATGCCCATCACCGGCTACACCTTTATCATCGGGGCCTTGGCGATTTCCGGGTTTCCGCTGCTTTCCGGTTTTTACAGCAAGGATGAGGTGTTGTGGAACGCTTATTCTTCCTCTGCCGGGTCCACCCTGTATTGGGTGGTGGGCGCCCTGACTGCCGTGTTGACCGCCTTTTACATGTTCCGGGCCGTGGGGATGACCTTCTTCGGCAAAAGCAATGTGGCCCACCCGGAAAAAGTGAAGGAATCCCCCCTGGTGATGACCATCCCGTTGATGGTGCTGGCCGCCCTGGCGGTGGCGGGGGGCTGGGTGGGGATTCCCGCCTCCCAGGGGGAGTTGTTCGGCATCCCGCATGTGTTGGAACATTACTTTGACGGGTTCTTTGCCGTCATTCCGGTCAGCGGGCATCACAGCCACGGCACCGAATTGTTGCTGATGCTGGCGGTGACCACTCTGGGCCTGCTGGCCATGTGGGGGGGGTATACCCTGTTTTCCAAACACCGGGAGCGGGCCGCCGCCCTGCGGGAGAAATTCCTGCCCCTGCACAAGGTGCTGGCCGGAAAATATTTTATTGATGAATTGTATGACAGGGTTGTCACCCGTCCCGTCCATTGGGTATCGGAGCGGGTGCTTTGGAAAATCGTGGATGTGAAAATCATTGACGGCACCGTGAACGGAACCGCCCTGGCCACCCGTCAATTGGGGGGGCTGTTGCGCAAAACCCAAAACGGGATCATAGAAAACTACGCGGTGGGCATGGTTCTGGGCTGCGTGGCCATTTTGGCTTATCTGGTGTTTTAAACCACCTGAAAGGCAGGTCTTGGCATCGGGCTTCCTTTTCCATCGGCCAAGGGAAACACAGGCCTTTGATAAAAAAGGCGGCTGAGAACATTGGCCCCCCTTTAAAAAGGGATCCTGCCGATGGGTCCCGGTTTGAAAAACCGGGGTGAGGGCAGGAAAAACGAACGATCAGAAGCTTTCATTACCAACCCCAATCCCGTGTATGGGTTGGGGGCGGGGGGAAGGGAGTTGCAATTCCTCCCCCTTTTCAACCCCTCATGTGATCACGGAGAGGCTGGTCCTCCCCCCTACCAGACGGATTCACCAGATGACCATTCTTGGGTTGCCCATATTGTCCCTTGTTGTGTATTTCCCGCTTGTGGGGGTGCTGGCCCTGCTGTTTGTGGGCCGGGAGCAGAAAACCGCAGCCAAATGGATCGCTCTTGCGGCCAGCGGCCTGACCCTGGCCATATCCCTGCCGCTCTTTTTTGCCTATCAGCCTTCCGGTGATGAATACCAGATGGTGGAAAAAGCGGATTGGATTCCCGCCTGGGGCGCCCACTACTTTTTGGGGCTGGACGGGGTTTCCCTGTTGTTGGTGCTGATGACCACCGGCCTGACCTTTCTGGCCATCCTGGGGGCCTGGAACGAATCCCGCCATGTGCGGGAATTTATGATTGCCCTGTTGTTGCTGGAAGTGGGGATGACCGGGGTGTTTTTGGCCCTGGACGTGTTTTTGTTTTATGTGTTCTGGGAAATCATGCTGTTTCCCATGTATTTCATCATCGGGGTGTGGGGGTCCGACCGGCGGCTGTATGCGGCGTTTAAGTTTGTGGCCTACACCATGGCCGCGTCGGTGTTGATGCTGGTGGCCATTTTGTACATGTATTACCTCCATTTCCAGGCCACCGGGGTGTATTCCTTCAGTTTGTTGGATTGGTACAAGGTGAATGTGGGTCTGCCGGCCCAATACTGGCTGTTTTTGGCTTTTGCCCTGGCTTTCGCCGTCAAGGTGCCCATGTTTCCTTTTCATACCTGGCTGCCGGATGCCCATGTGGAGGCCCCCACCGTGGGGTCCGTGATCCTGGCCGGGGTGTTGCTGAAAATGGGGACCTACGGCTTTTACCGGTTCGCCATGCCGCTGTTTCCCACCGCCGTGGCCACTTTTATGCCTTATCTGATGGCCCTGGCGGTGATCGCCATCATTTACGGGGCGTTGGTGTGCATGGTCCAACCCGATATGAAAAAACTGGTGGCCTATTCGTCGGTTTCCCACATGGGGTTTGTGATGCTGGGGCTGTTTGCCCTGAACGACCAGGGGGTCCAGGGGGGGATGCTGCAAATGATCAACCACGGCATCAGCACCGGGGCGTTGTTTCTTTTGGTGGGGATGATTTACGAGCGGCGCCACACCAAAGCCATCGCCGAATACGGCGGCCTGATGGGGGTGATGCCGGTGTTTGCCACCTTGTTTCTGATCGTGGTGCTGTCCTCCATCGGCCTGCCCAGCCTCAACGGTTTTGTGGGGGAATACCTGATTCTGGTGGGGGCCTATCAGGTGAATCCGACGGCGGCCATTGTATCCGCCTCGGCGGTGATTTTGGCGGCGGTGTATCTGTTGTGGATGTTTCAGCGGGTCTTCTTCGGCAAAGTGACCAAGGCGGCCAATCAGGCCCTAAAGGATTTAAACCTGCGGGAAATCGCGGTGCTGGCCCCTTTGATTGTGTTCATCGTGTGGATCGGGGTTTACCCCCAGCCGTTTTTATCCCGGTTGGAGCCTTCCGTCACCCGGTTTTTGGTGAAAACCAAAGCCGCCCATGGGGGTGACATTCCATCCACACCCGCCGCCATCCTGACCGTCACCCCCCCGGAAAACCGCCTTGGTAAACAAGCGGCACAAAACCCCCCTGCCACCCAGGCCACAACACCCAGCGGCCCAAGGACGGACACCAACACCGGTGGAGGCCAGCCCCCCGCCGAACCTGAACCCAGGTGATCCCAGGGCCGGTGATCCCAGAAACATCAGGGGACCCGGGTCACCCCCAGGGGAATCACGGGGGGGCAGGGGGCAATTCACGGGAACAGAATAAGGTGGGGCAGAATAAGGTGGGACAGAATAAGGTGGGACAGAATAAGGTGGGACAGAATAAGGTGGGACAGAATAAGGTGGAAACTGGGGGGAGGGCAAAGAGTTTGGCGCTCCGGCAAAAGCCCCTTTTTTGAAACCATCCCAGGGGGAAAAACCAAAAATTGATGGACCGAGGCCTCTGCACAACTCGTTTTTTCCCATCCCCCTGCCCCCTTCCCAAAGGGAAGGGGGTTGAACTGATTGGAGGCCTGCGGCCCCCAAACCCCCGCTTTTTTATCAAAACGGGAGCTTTTGGCAGTTATGCAGAGGTCTCAACCCAGGTATCCTTTTTGCGGTCAAAACAAAAGGATAAAAAAAACTGTGATAAGTCTCGTTTCCCTTCCTGGACCGCAGCCAAGGAAAGCCCGGAGATTCAATCGTCCATCCGGTAGCCGGAGCCGTACACGGTTTTGATGCGGCGGATGAGCGGGGGGATTTTTTTGCGGATTTCTTTGATGTGACTGTCTATGGTGCGGTCCGTGATGTAGGTATCGGCCCATATTTTCTCTAAAATGGTGCCCCGGCTCAGCACCTTGCCCTTGTTTTGCACAAAAAGCTGCAACAGTTGCACTTCTTTGGTGGTCAGGGGGGTGGTATCGCCGGTATGGACCACCTCATGACGGTCCCAGTTGATTTCAAAATCATCAAACCAGATGGTATCCGATAGGGTATCCGCCGCCGCCTCATCCAGTTGTTTGCGCACTCTGGCCTTCAACACATCCTTGTTGAAGGGCTTGATCACAAAATCGTTGGCTCCCAGGTCCAGGCCGAACACTTCGGCCTCCGGCTCGGTTTTTGAGGTGAGAAAAATAATAGGGGTGTTTTTAAGCTCTTCCATCTGCCGCAGCCTGAGGCAGACCTGAAACCCGTCCATTTTGGGCATCATCACATCCAGAATAATCAGGCGGGGGTTTGCCTTGGGGATGTTTTCCAGGGCTTCATGTCCGTTTCCTGCCGTGTGGACTTCAAATTCATCCTGAAAAACCTCCCGGATCAGTTCCAGGTTTTCCGGCTGGTCATCCACAACAAATAGGGTTGGTTTGCTCATAATCCCAACATATTCAATTCAGTGATTAAAATCAAAGGGAGGAAGGAATCAACACAGGGAGACAGGTTTTCCCTCAGGGTGTTTTCTGCCCGGATCCGGCCAGCAGGGATTTTACCAGTTGGAGATAAATCAGGGGGTTTAAGGGGTTGGTCAGCTTGGAAAACCCGCCGGGGGCCAAAAGGGAAAGTTCTTCCAACTCTTCCGGGGTGCCGTAGAAAATCCAGAGGGGGGTTTTCGGCCCGCCGGAAAAAATCTTCAGGATGGGCAGGCTTTCCATGGCGGTGGAATGAAGGTCTATGACCACCAAATCCGGGGCAACGGCTCCATCCGGCGGGTTTGCCGGATCCAGGAAAGCCTGATCGGCCTCCACCGCCTCCACATGGACCAGTCCGGCCTCCAACAGGGTGTTTTCCAACAGATATCCCGATTGTTTGGCGGCTGAAAGAACCTGAATCCGTTTTTCGCTGACCGGGGTCATATCGGGCAGATCCTTCCGGTGGAAGGCCAGTGGGATTTTCATTTCAAAAGAGGCGGCAAACCCCGGCCGGGGAACCAGACTGATGGCGCCGCCATGGGCCTGGGCTATTTTTTGGGATATGTACAGCCCCAGCCCGCTGCCTTGCAGGTGGGTATCAGACCGGGCGTATTTGTTAAAAATATAATCCCGGTCTTCCTCCGGGACCCCCTGCCCGTCATCAGACACCTGAATCATCAGCACTCCCCCGGACTGGGGGGTTTGGTTTTCCATCCGGCAGGAGACAACCACCTTTGTTTCGGCAAATTTGATGGCGTTGCCGATCACATTGCGCACCATCTGAGCCATCATTTCCCGGTCGGCAAAACACAAAAGGTCCTCTTCCGGCAGGGCCATCTGAGGCACCACCCCCTTGGCCTGCATCAGGGGCAGTTCATCCTCCAGGCACAGGGTAAGGAACTCCCCCACCGGAAAAAAAACCGGATGGGGCACCAATTGCCCTTCCTCTATCCGGCTTAAATCCAAAAGGTTTTCCACCAGCCTGCGGGCCAGCTTGGCCTGATTGGATATGCGGGAAACCAAAACCTCCTTGGAATGGGTGGATTTCCCTTCCAGGGCTTCGGTCAAAAACTGGCAAATCAAATCAATGGCGTTTAAAGGTGAACGAAGATCGTGGGAGCAGATAGAAAGGAACTCATCCTTCAGCCGGTTGATGTTTTCAAGTTCCTTGTTGCGGGCCACCAGTTCGGATTTCAGTTGTTCCACCCGCAGAACAGACCTCAACCGGGCAGCCAGAATCTTGGAGACAATGGGCTTGCCAATGTAATCCACCGCCCCCAGCCCCAGCCCCCGGCTGATGTATTCCGGCTCGTTGACCGCGGAAAGGAAGATCACCGGGATGGAATCCCAGGCTGGGTTATTGCGCAATTGGGCGTATACCTCAAAACCGTTCAGCCCCGGCATCACCACATCCAGCAGAATCAGTTGAACTTTTTGGGTTTTCAGGGCCTCCAGGGCATCTTCACCCCGTTCAAACAGCAAAAGGTCGCATTCCAGTTTTTCCCGGCCGGCCACCATCCGGATCACCTGAAGATTGGCCGGTTCATCATCCACAACCATAATGAGGGGTTTCCGGGTTCCTGCAAATTTTTCTGTGCTGTTGTTGTTCATCGGGTTCCTTTTTTCCCCCAACAATCCCCGGGTCTTTAAAATTTCCGTTTCGGCCCGTTCTCTTTTTTCCTGTTCTCCCGCAACGGCTGGTTTATCCGGCCAGTTCCCCGGCCCGTTCAAACGCCTTTTGAATCCCCTCCTGAAGCCCCTCCCCCAGATGCTGTGATTCAAACCAGGCCAACGCCGCGGCGGTGGTGCCCCCTTTGGAGGTGACACTTTGGCGTAAGGCTTCCACCGGGCGGCCATCCGCCTGCCACAAACGGACCGCCCCCAACAGGGTCTGACTGACCAATTGTTCGGCTTCCACCGGGGAAAATCCCAAGTTTACCGCGGCTTTCATCCAATGCTCCGCCAGATAAAACAGATACGCGGGGCCGGAGCCTGAAACCGCGGTGGCCGCGTCTATGGCGGTTTCAACATTCACCCGCAACACCTGGCCACAAGCCGTCAACAATTGTTCCACCCGGGCCAATCCCTCCCCCCCGATGGATTCATCGGGGAAGTAAACGCTCATCCCCGATCCCACCTGGGCCGGAGTGTTTGGCATGGCCCGTGCCACCCGCCTGTGGCCCAGCCATCCCTGCAAAGATTCCAGCCTGACCCCCGCCATAATGGAAACCACCACCGTGGGAGGGGTTAACCAGGGGGCCAGACCAGGCAACACCTGGGGGGCGGATTGGGGTTTGACAGCCAGCACCACCAGCCCCGCCCCGGAAAGCTCCTTGCCGGGGGTTTGCGCTGTCAAGCATCCCATGGCCCGGAAAGGGGCGGTTTTGGCCTCATCCGGGTCCACCAGCAACAGCCCGTCGGGCGGGGCTGCCTGGGATTGCAACACTGCCCGGGCCATGGCGGCCCCCATGTTTCCGGCACCGATAAAAGCGAAGGCGGCGGTCATTCCCCTGGTTCCCTGGGTTGGATGTTTTTTATCCGGCGGCTTCCCCTGGGATATTCAGGCTGTACCCCCATGAAGAATCTTGAAAGATAACTTATTGATTTCATTTTTCCTATTAAATTTCAGACACATTATCAAATAACAGCCCCCCATACAACCATTACATTTTATCCGGCGGTTCATCCGCAGCTGTCCATTTGACAAAATTCATGGAAAAATGAACCCCGTTTCCCCATCCCGCCGGGATGAAGGCCACCGAACAAGCTGTTCAAGTGCATTTTACTTTGCCAAGGAATCTCCATGGAACTGACAGGCAAGCAAAAACGGTTTTTAAGAAGCCTGGGCCATGGGCTTAAACCCATGGTGAATCTGGGCAAACAGGGGATCAACCCGGCGGTGGTGCGTCAGGTGGGCGAATCTCTGACGGCCCACGAATTGATCAAAATCAAAGTGATGGAAAACTGCCCCCTGGACCGGGATGCAGCCGCCGGAATAATCAGCACAGAAACCGGAGCCGTGCTGGTCCAAACCATTGGCCGCACCCTGCTGATGTACCGGCCCCACCCGGAACAGCCGGAAATCACCCTCCCCGGTCCGGCCCAAGAAAACCCATGAAGAAACCCTCCTCCAGGACCGGAAAGCCAAACACCCGGTACCGCCCCGCCCCTTTTGGGCCCGGTTTTCGACTGATTCCCGCCTGGACGGGTTGGCTTGCCCTGGCCTGGGGGATGGCGTTTTTCCCCGGTCTCCAGGTACACCTAGCCCGGGCCCAGGAAGAAAGCCCGTTTGCCCGCCAACGGACCACCACCGAATACTATCCCGGCTATGCCGCCATGGGCAGCCTGCTGATTCCGGGGCTGGGGCAGTCATTAAATGAGGAATACGGGTGGGGGTTGGTTCACTTCGGTGCTTACATGGCCTTGGGGAACAACTATTTCATGCTGGTGGAAAACCCCCTGTACATGGACCCCCGGGACCGGGTGGACCCCAACAAACCCATCATCCACATGAATCGTACCACCTTTGAGGCGGACATGTACGGTACCGCCCTGTTGGATTTGGAGTTCTACTCCTCTTTTGCCGCCTACCGGGATGCCCGTCAGGGGATGGGCAACGCCGGATACAACACCCCCGCACCGGAAGAATCCTTGGGGGACCTGGTGATCTCCCCTTTTCGGTGGGAGTTTTTATCCCGGCCCACCACCTTTATTCCTCTGCTGTTTCCCCTGTACCTGCTTTCCCAGCCGTTGGATAAGGAACAACATGTGATAGTGCCGGATGTCACCATCACCAGGGATGATATGACCAAAGGGTATTTTGTGATGCACAACATGGTGGCGGTGGGAGAAGAGGCTTTCTTCCGGGGGGTGTTGAACAATTCCTTAAGCCACAGCCTGGGGCCGGGTTGGGGGCTGGCGGCATCCTCGCTGCTGTTCGGGCTGGCCCATGAAGGGGTGGCTGGGCAGGCCACCATCGCCGGGGCGGCATTGTTCGGGGGGTACCTGGGGGCGCTGCAACAAAGCAACGATTACAAAATCGGAGAAGGGGTGGCCATTCATTTCTGGTGGAATTTTCTGATCTCTCTTTCCATGTTGCGGGAAAGGCCGGGGGCCACCGTGCAATTGTTCACCTATGAAGCCCGATTTTAATCCCGAAAAGAAAGGCGGCCAGCAAGAAAAAAGCCAGCGGGGGAGCGTGCCCCCCCCCCCCACCCCCCCTATACGGCCCTTGGAGATTCCGTATCCAGGGTCAAGGCCCAAAAGAAAGGCAACCAGCCCGGCTAACGCCGCATGGAGGCGTAAGCCGACAAGCGGAGGCCAGTGCTGGTTGCTGGACAAGGAGCCGCGCTCCCTTGTGGGGTTTGGGGCAACGCCCCAAAAAGAAAGACCCAAAAGAAAGGCGGCAGAAGCCCGGCCCAACCCTCCGTTGCATCCTTACCCCATAAGTTAGTCGCCCGGCTAAATTTTTTGTTGACAGCCACCCTGGGGAAAGAGTATTTTTCTCCCAGGGGTTAGTCAACTGACTAATCCCTGGCAATGAATCCGTTCGGTTTTTTTTATGTGAAGGATATGCCATGGCCGAGGGGGCCGAATCCACCAAGGAAAAGCTGTTGACCGCCGCCAGGCATTGCCTGGTGGAATTGGGCCACGAGGGGTGCACCGTCAAGCGGATAGCCCGGCAAGCGGGGGTGAACCACGGGCTGGTGCACCATTATTTTGGCGGAAAAGAAGAACTGTTCGCTCAGGTGTTGAGGCGGGAATCCGACTCCATCGCCGGAATCATGCGGGGGATTTCCACCCTGGAGGAAGCCAAACAGGTGTTGGGCGAGCGGTTGTTCGGCTCCCTGGGCCACCAGCGGTTTATGTTTGAAATGATTTCCCTTTCCCGCCGCATGCCCCGGCTGCGGGATGCCATGGGAGAGGTGCTGGGGCAGCGCCGTCAGGATATCACCCGGATATTCGGTTTGCGGGATGAAACCCAGGGTGCGGCCCTGTTTGCCGCTTTTATGGGGCTGGCCATCCAATCCCGGGTGGACCCGGACCTGCCTGCAAAACAAATCGCCGAGGTGATGGTGCGGGCCATCCTGCATCTGAACCCCCAAGGGGTGGGGGGCGGAAAAGGCGGAGAGGACGAGGAAAAGTGAACCATCCGGGGGGTGTAGAGAAGATTCAAAGGTGTAAAGCCG
>JAOUFO010000159.1 GCA_029858165.1 Deltaproteobacteria bacterium
AGTCCCCCCCTGGAGCGGGATTTGTGGAAGCCCGCGGAGCGGAAACCCGGCCAAACCGGGGCCTGAATCCGGGAGTTTCCCCCGGAGGGGGGGCATGGGCTGAATGCCAAACCGGCGGGCAATCCGGCGGATGGCAAACGCATAGATATGTGGTAAGTAAACCATGGCCCCGGAGACATGTGTGGATAGATCAGGTTTAAAGCTGATGAGACCTCCGCATAACCACTCATCTCCTGTTTTGATGAAAAAAGCGGGGGTTTGGGGATGGGAATAAACGAGTTGTGCAGAGGTCTCGTTATGTGATTCCGCCTTTTACTTTACCGCCAAAACGGTTTTTATGAAAAGAGCATCCGGGGAAAAACCTGAATCCTTCCATAAATGCCGCCATGCGCCATTATTTTTAAACCCCAGGGAGCCTTAGCCCCATGCCAATGATTGTTTCTGATAAACGGCGCGTTTTTTTCCGGTTGGAAGGGGAAAAAGGGGCCTATCTGATTTTGTTTCACGGTCTGTTGGGCTGCCATGAGGATTGGATCCATGCCGGGTACATGGAGGATCTGGCCCGGGAATTTCGCCTGATTCTGGTGGATGCCAGGGGCCATGGACGTTCGGACCGCATGGATTCCCCTGAGGAGTACTCCCTGGCCGCTTTTGGGGATGACGTGGTGGGGATTCTGGACCATCTGGATATTCGCAACGCCCATTTTATCGGCTATTCCCTGGGGGCGCTGGTGGGGTTTGATCTGCTGGTTCGCCATCCTGACCGGCTGCGGGTGGCCATTCTGGGGGGGGAATCCCCGTTTGTCACCCCTGAATGTCTGGAAGGATGGGGCCAATGGAACCAGATACTGGAAAAAGAGGGGTTGCCGGGGCTGCTGTCCATCCTGCGGGATGGCCGCCTGCCCTATTATTCCCTGGAGGAGGATCCCGCCGAGGAGGCATCGGCCAAGGCCCTGCTGGCTGCCATGGCCCAGTGGCCGGTAAACACCAATCCCACCAATCCGGTCAATTCTCCCCTTACCCTGGTGGCAGGCAGCGAGGACCCCGCCTGTTCCCGGGCGGAAGCGGCGGCCAAAACCATCCCCCGCGCCCGGTTCACCATTTCTCAGGGGTTGAACCATCTGACCGCCTTTTTGCAGCGCACCCCTTTGGAAGCGGAAATTGACCGCCTGATCCGCACCGGCAAAAAACAGGGGGAGGATCCATCCCAGCCCTCCAAACCCACCCGACGGGCAGAACCCGATGAAAGAGTGGAACCCCCTGAAGCGGCTGAAACCCCCGGTCCGACAGAATCCGAAGGTTTCACCAAACCCGGTGATTCTGCCCAAGCCGGTGCGCCGGAGGCGTCGGCTGAATCCGGTGAATCCGCCCCGCCCGGCGGCTCTACGGAAGCGTCTGAATCCATTGAACCCGCGTCCAAAAGGAAAAACAATTCCCGGGGCCGGTTCAGAGGCCGGGGCAAAGGCCGGTCCGGCGGAAACCGGCAGGGTCAAAAAAGATGAAATCACAACGGGAATCCCAAAACAAACCCCGCAAAATCCGGTTGTTTGGCCGGGGGTGGAGGCTGCTTGGCCGGATGATTCCCGTGTTGCTGGTGGCGGTGTGGTGCGGCCCCCTGACGGGGGCAAAGGTTCTGGCCGCCCCGGACCCCCTGCACTCCGCCGGGCTGCCGTTGGAACTTTCCGCTTTGCCGTGGGCGGTTCACCAGGGTTGGTCCCCGGAAGACAGGGCCGGGTTTGCCTGGGACGGCCCTGCTGTGGCCCGCCCAAAACGGTTTCCCCTGATCCCCGACAGACTGTTTGCCTATCAACCCCAGGACAAACCGCTTCATTTCGGATTGATGACCCGGTTTACCTTGAGTCCACAGGCGTTGACCGGCCTGGACCCCCTGGCCATTTATCTTCCCGTGGTGGGAGAAAACTGGGAGGTGTTTGTAAACGGGCAACCGGTTCGGGATGAAATGACCCTGGATGAATCCGGGTTTATTGCCCGGCGGCGGACCCTGATGGGGGTGTTGTTTCCCCTGGACAAATCCCTGTTTCACGCGGGAGAAAACACCCTGGTTTTCCATTTGGCGGGGGACGCCATGCCCTCCGGTTGGGTATCCAATTCCCTGCTGGGGCTGCTTTCAACCAAACCCTACCTTTTGGGGGGATACCAGCAGTTGGAGGCGATGACCTCCCGCAATCTGGAACTTTCCATGCAGGTGATTTACCTGTTCCTCGCTTTTTTTCTGCTGATGTTTTACTTGCGGCGGAAACAGGAGTTTCACTTTTTACACCTGGGGCTTTTTTCTTTGTTGTTGGCGGTATTTTATCTGGCCTACCATCCGGTGATGGTCCGGCTGGTGGATGACACCGAATGGCTCACCCGGGCGCGGTGGGTGGCTTTGGCCGGGATGGGTCCGCTGTTGTTGTTGTTTCTTGAAACCTACTTTTTTGAGGATAAACGACTGCCCTGGTTTATAAAGCTGTTTTTGGTTCTTCCGGTGCCTTTGGCGGCGGGGTTTTTGGTTTTGCCGCTGGCGGTTGCCCAGATAGGGTTGCGGGTATGGCAGGTGTATGCCCTGGGGGCCATTGTGGTCGGAGGATATTTTCTGGTCCGGGGATTGCGGGAAAAAACCCATGATGCCCGTGGGGTTTCGGCCATTTTTCTGGGATTTATCCTGGTGGTTGGCCTGGATATCGGGTGGGATATGGCCACCCAGACCCGGCTGGGTTACACCCAGTACACCTTTTTTGTGGTGGTGTTGGCGCTGGTGATGCTGATTGTGAACCGGTTTATCGTGTTGCATGCCCGGGAGGAGTTGCTCAACGCCCAACTGACCCGCCAGAAAAACGCTTTTTTCCGGTTTGTCCCCACCCAGTTCCTCAGCCTGTTGGGCAAACAGTCGGCGGAAGAAATTGACCTGGGGAATTCCTCGGCCCAAACCATGAGCGTTTTGTTTTGTGATATCCGCTCTTTCACCAGCCTGTCGGAAAAAATGACCCCGGAAGAAACCTTCCGGTTTTTAAATGGCTATCTGGCTTTTATGGAGCCTTCCATCAGCACCCACGGGGGGTTTGTGGATAAGTTTATGGGGGATGGCATCATGGCCCTGTTTGCCCTTCCCCTGGGGGATAAAGCGGGGGAGGCCTCTTCAGAGCGGGCGTTGATGGCGGCCCTGAGAATGTTGGGCTCCCTGGAGGCGTTTAACGGTTTAAGGGTGATGGAGGGCGCCCCGCCCATCCGCATCGGAATCGGCATTCACACCGGGCCGCTAACCCTGGGAACCGTGGGCTCCACCGGCAGGTTGGATACCACCGTCATCGGAGATACGGTGAATCTGGCCTCCAGGGTGGAAAGCCTGACGTCTCATTTCAAGGTGGACCTGATGATCACCGAGGATGTGGTCAAAGGGCTGGCCCGCCCGGTGGATTGGCCGATGCGGGAAATCGGTCTGGCGGTGGTCAAAGGGCGCACCCGGCCCATCACCCTGTATGAGGTGTTCCAGGCCGAAAAGGAGGGTTCCCGACAATTGAAAATGGAATCCGCCCCAGCCTTTGCCCAGGCACTGGCCAGCTACCGTCAGGGAAGGTTTCTCCAGGCCCAGGGGGGGTTTGCCGCCATCGCCGCCCAAAACCCGGATGACCGGCTGGCCGCCTTTTATCAACAACAATGCAACCGCATGATTGAAAATCCCCCCCCACCCGGATGGGATGGCGTGGAAGTGTTCACCCACAAATAAACCCCCGAAAGGAAAGGCACCAGCCAGCCTGCGGCGTTTGGAGCCGCCAGGCGACACAACGCAGGGCTGTGCTGGTGCTGGACAGGACGCAAAAGAAAGGCGGCTTCAGCACCGGCACGGGCCTTGCGGCCCGTCTTGGCCGGGCTTACGCCGCCTTTCTTTTGGGACTTTCTTTTTGGTTTAGCCACAGGGCGGCCACAAAAAAGGCTCCGGTGGCGGCAAACAGGATGCGGAACCCGGCGGATTCCAACACCATCCCCCCCAGGTAGGGAAAGATACCGGTGCCTGCGGTAAACGCCCCCATAAACAGGATGGAAGCCCGCCCCAGTTGGTCCCGGTGGAACAGGTCAAAAAACCGGATGTTCAGGGTGGGATACAACACCCCATGGCTCAGGCCGTACACCAATCCGCTTAAGGCCAGCATGGGATACCCCCCCGCCCCGGCCAGAATAAACTGACTGACCCCCAATCCGGTCAACCCTCCGGCCACCAGCCGGGTTTGTTCAAACCGAATCAACAGCACCCGGATAAAGGCCCGGCTGATGATGGCCCCCACCGTGTGGGCCAGAAACAAAATGGAGGCAAACCCCAAAGAAAGAGCCATGGCGTAGTTTTTTCCAAAGGAGGTGACCACCCCGAACACCCCGCCGAAAATCACCACAATGGCCAGAATCCTGATGGGGTTGGCTCCGGCGGCCAGGGCCATCAGCCCCCCCGGGGACCGGCCGGCCCCCCCGTGCCCTCCGGGGTTCCGCACCAGAAAAAAGAACACCTGGGCCGCGACCGCCAGCCCCGCGGCGGCGATGAACACCCCCCGGTACGCCTCCGGCCGGTCCGGGTCCCTTTGAAGGGCCAGAATCAGCTCTCCCAGCAGAGGCCCCAGACTGTTGGATAGCAACCCGGCAATCCCCAGGTAAGCCACCGCCTCTGTTTTGCGGTCCGGGGGGGAAATATCCACTGCCCAACTGAATATCAGGGGGAATCCCAGGGCCAGGCTGATGCCGTGCAACGCTCTGACAGCAAAATACAATTCCGGCGGGCCGTCAATGGCCCCCACCGCCAGCAGGCTTCCGGCCAAAGAGGGGAGCATAAACAACCCCACCGACATCTTGCGGGGAAAATGGTCCCCGTACCGCCCAAAAAGAACAATAACCACCAGCCCGGAAAGCCCGATGGTCCCGGCCACCGCTCCAAAAAAGGTTTCGCTGACACCTCTGAGCTGCAAATGGTAGGGGAGCAGAAAAAAGATGGACAGGTTCAGCATAAAACAGAACAGCCCGCCGAACAGCATCATAAAATCCCGCTGAACAAGTTTTTCGCCGCTTCCGAAAGGGGAGACGGGCCGGGGCGTGGGGGGTTGAATCAGG
>JAOUFO010000160.1 GCA_029858165.1 Deltaproteobacteria bacterium
GGGGGCAGCATCGGGGTAAACCTGGATTTTAAATACACGTTCACCCCGCTGCTTTCCACCACCGCGGAATCGGGTGATCTGGAGGTGTTCAGTGCCCAGTACTTTCCACCAAGCCAACTTTCAAAAAATCTGAAAAAAAACGGCAAGGCCAGGGTGATGGCCGCTTTGATCACCGGCAGGCTGGAATCGGCGTTTCCAGATGGTCCGCCTCCCCCGGAAAAAGGGGAAAAGAATCCATCCCCCAAGGGAGATGGGGGCCGTCCGGCCCCCCATTTGAAGAGGGCCGAAAAAGATGTTCCGGTGATGGTGGTCGGGGATGCCGATTTTATGGCGGACCCCTTTGCGGTCAAAGCCATCCCTTTTATGGGCGGGCAGACCCTCTACCAGCCGTTGAACGACAACCTGAATTTTGTGCTCAACGGGGTGGAATATCTTTCCGGGAGCCAGGACCTGATCCGGGTGCGTTCACGGGGCACAGCCTCCCGCCCGTTTACCACGGTGCTGAACCTTCAACGGGATGCCGAACAACGGTTCCAGGCCCAGGAAGAGCAACTCCGAGGCAAATTGCAGGAAGTGCAGACCAAGCTGGATCAATTGCAAAAACAACAGCAGGGGAAGGATGTGATTCTATCCCCCGAAATGGTGCGGGAGGTCCAGTCCTTTCGGGATGAGGAGCGGCGTACCCGCCGGGAGTTGCGGGAGGTGCGCCAAGGGTTGCGCCAGGATATAGAATCCCTGGGCAACTGGCTGTTGCTGATGAACATGCTGCTGATGCCTCTGGCGGTGTTGGGGGTGGGAACCGCGGTTTACCTGCGCCGGACAAGGGAAGGAAAACGGTCATGAATTTAAAAACTCTGAGCAAGGCCACCCTGGTATTGGCGGCCCTGGCGGCTGTGGGGTTGGCCATCCGGTTGGTTTCTGATTCCGGGGGTGGGCAGGGGGTGGGGCCGGGTGGTGCTGAACCCGGAATTGGTGGAAAAAGCATTCAGAATCGTTCTGGAAGACACCCATCAAAAAACCACCCTGGAAAAAAACAGGGAAGGGTGGGGGGTTTTGGAGCAAAGCGGGTTTCCCGCCGATATAGCTGCCCTGGGGCGCGTTTTTTTGCAGTTGGGGGAGGATAAAATTGACCGGCTGGTCACGGATAAGCCGGAGGGTCTTGGGGATCTGGGGCTGGTTTCCCCCGCGGAATCAAACAGTGGAATGGATGAGGATGAGACGGGACTGCTGATCACCCTGGCCGACGACAACGGAAAACCCCTGGTTCAACTGGTGGTGGGCAATGCCCGGACCGGGTCCGGTGAGGGGCAGGGGGGGGGGACCTACATCCGGTTTTTTCCTGAACAAAAGGGGTATCTGGTTTTTTCAAACCTGAATATATCCAGCAATCCCGCCGACTGGCTGGAAAAAAAAGTGACCAACTTTGAGGGCCGCAAAGAAATCCGAAAAATGGTCATCACCCCGCCCGGCGGAAAAAAATTGTATTTTGGCCGCGATAAGGAGGATAGTCCCTGGGATTCAGGAGAGAAAAACAACCCCGCCAACCAAATGGCGGTGGGAGAGGCGGCGGATGCCATGGGGCGGATGACTTTGATGTCCGTGTTGCGAAACCCTTCCCAAAATCTGGAAAATCCAACCCGGATTGATGTGGAACTTTTTAGCGGAATGGTCTATACCCTGCGGGTGTCCCCCAAAACCGTGGGGGAGGGCAATCCCATCCTGGTATCCGCCGCGGTGGAAAAATCCCATGGGGGGGATGGCCCTTTGCAGGCCGCAGCCGACCGGTTTAACAAAAGGATGGGAACCACCGTGTTGTTGATGGAAGGGTGGAAGGCCAAAAGCCTGTTGAAAAAGCCCAAGGATTACTACAGGTAAAAGGATTTGGGCCTCTGCATAACTCGTTTTTTTTCCCATCCCCCTGCCCCCAACACAACAGGGAAGGGGGTGAACTGGGAGACCTGCGGCCCCAAAAGAAAGGCGGTGAATCCCGCCCCAAGCCGCTGGAAGGCGGATGGCGGTGGTGAAGCGCTGAACAGGAACCCCAAACCCCCGCTTTTTTTTCAACACGGGAGCTTTCGGCAGTTACGCAGAGGTCTCCACCTTTTTTTTAAACACACACGAAACCAAAGGGAGTTTTTCATGAACAAGCATATTCCTGCCGGGGCCTACCGGTTTGAAATTTCGGCAACCTTTAACGAAAAAACCCTGCCCCGCCGGTTCAGGGCTGTATCCTCTCTGCTTCCCCAACAGTGGGCCAAGGTGATTGTGGAAGAGGGGGAATTGGACCTGGTGTTGGAAAACTCCAAAGGGTTTCAGCGGTTGAACCCCCGGATGGTGGGGATTGTCCCTCCGGGAGAGGGATTTAAACTGGTGGTGACCGGTGGCGGGTTGGTTGTGCGGTTGGAATACTTCCATGAGTCCAAGGTGGACGACCAGAAGGTCATTCTGGATTCCTGGAGGGCCAAGGCGGGTTAAAGCGCATTCTGCGCACATCTGTTCCCAGGATGTGGTTTTTTATGGGTTGAACCATTTCCCCAACACAAACGGCTGACTCTGCCGGAAGACCATAATCTGCTCATCCCGTGCGGCTTTGTTTTTTGCCGCGAAGATTCCCCTGGCTCCGTCCAGCCGATCCAGCCAGGGTGCCGCCTCTGCGGCCATGTCAGCTGAAAGCTCCTGCCGGAGTTGAGCGGTCAGGGTTGCCATGTTCATCGTCAAGGTTTCCTCCACCGGCAGTTTCTGCTCCTCCCAGCAAATCCGAAGGGCTTCTCTGATGGCCTCCCCCGCCCGGGAGGATGGCCGCGGCTCATCCGCCAGGGCGGACCTGCGGGTCAGGGCTTCCAGTACGGAAATGGGTTGCCAAAGGGGTTTGGGAACAAACGCCCGGAGAGATTTTTTCCACGCTTCTTCAGGGTTGTATCCCGCCGGGTCGGAGGCGTACATCAGGCAGGTGGCCCCCGGGATAACCCCCAAGGAAGGCTGGGACATGGGGTTGAACAAATAACCCTTCACCCCCTGGGGAAGGTCCGCCCCCCGCCCGGAAAGAGGCCCCAGGTGCAGGTGGTGAACCATTCCCACATCGTTGACCGGGTAATTGTCCCACAATATCAGCTTGCGGGGGAGGTCTCCCAGAAAAGCCTGTTTATCGGCCAGGGTGATGGTCCGGGAGCAAACCCGGGGGCCGGTCCAGAACCAGGGGACCTCCGGGGGCAGCCCCCGGTGAAGGTTGTCCAGGTAGCCGACCTCAAAGGCTCCGTATTCCTTTTCCAGCAGGGGGTCCAGGGTGTACAGGCTGGGACAAACCACCCATTGAGTCTCCACCCCCAGGGCGGCACAACGGCGAACCACCTGAACAAAGGCGTTGGCTTGGGCTTGGGCCAGGGAGCCGCCGGTGGCGGAACTGCCATCCGGGTTTTTTAAAGAGGACTTCAAATCATCATACAGCACGGCAAATCCCCTGAACCCGGCCTGAACCAGCTCATGGATTTTTGCCGCCATCCGATCCAAATGATCCGGGTCGTAAGGGTGGAACGGCGGCTCAAAATGGACCCCCGCCCAGGGGGTGATGTTTCGCTCCCGGCAAAACCCGGCCAATTCGCTGAACCGGTGGATTTCAGCCGGATGTAACGGGCGCATGGCTTCGGCGGCCAGGGCTGGCTCGTGTTTGGGGCAAAACAGGTAGGTGTCCAGGCCAAAAGGGGCCAACCGGTCTATAAACCAATATCTGGCCGCCGGGTCCCACACCGGTCCGTAAAAGCCTTCAACCACACCCTTTAGTGAAAATCCCCGCATGGCTTTCCATTTCCTTATCGTGGCTTGGGTTGCTGGCAGTGTTTTCACAACCGGAAAATCCCCTCAGGCTTTTTTTGAAAACCGGATCAAACAGGGAAGAGTTTCATTTTGAATATCACATTCCTGCCCGTTAACACTGAAAATAAATCGTGGGTGTTGGTACAAAAACCCAGGGGAGAAAATCAAACCTCATATTGCAACTGGTTCCACAAAACGATAAGGTTCATAGCTGTGCCTAAAAAACGCCTGGGGGATTTCGGCTAAAGGATACGGGTAACAGAGAAAATTTTTTCAGACATCAGAATTTCAGGAAAAAAAAATGGCCGGCATTGTGGTAGTGGGCTCCCAATGGGGAGACGAAGGCAAAGGAAAAATAGTGGATCTGATCACCGAACAGGCCGATATGGTGGTTCGGTATCAGGGGGGCAACAACGCCGGTCATACGGTGGTGTTTGAGGGAAAAACCTTTGTGCTGCATTTGATTCCATCCGGGATTTTTCGCCCGGGAAAGCTGGTGGTGCTGGGCAACGGGGTTGTGGTGGAACCCCAGGCCCTGCTGGATGAGATTGAATACCTGCAAAAAGCCGGGATGGAGGTAGGGGACAATCTGAAGGTGTCCAATCAGGCCCATTTGATCATGCCGTATCACAAGGCGTTTGATAAACTGCGGGAATCCCTGAAAGGGGCCGGGAAAATCGGCACCACCGGCAGAGGCATCGGTCCCACCTATGAAGACAAGGTGGGAAGAGAGGGAATCCGGTTTTGTGATTTTGAGGGGCAAAGCGACAGGGAGTTCTGCACCCGGCTGGAATCCATATTGGCCGAAAAAAACGTGCTGCTTCGGAGCCACTTCAAATCAGAACAAATGTTTGATGTGAATGAGATTTATGATGAGTATTCGGCTTTTTACGAAAAAATAAAGCCTTATGTTTGCGATACATCCCTGCTGGTGAATGACGCCCTGGACAGGGGAGACAATGTGTTGTTTGAAGGAGCCCAGGGCACCCTGTTGGATGTGGACCATGGCACCTACCCTTATGTCACATCATCCAGCACCATGGCCGGCGGAGCCTGCACCGGGACCGGGGTGGGCCCCACCAAAATACAGGGAGTGTTGGGGATCACCAAAGCCTATACCACCCGGGTGGGGGAAGGCCCTTTTCCCACGGAGGAAAACGGGTCTCCGGTGGGGGATATGTTGCAGCAAAGAGGAAATGAGGTGGGGGCCACCACCGGGAGGACCCGCCGCTGCGGGTGGTTTGACGGAGTGGCGGTGCGGCAGGCGGCGAGGGT
>JAOUFO010000161.1 GCA_029858165.1 Deltaproteobacteria bacterium
AATTTCACAAATGCATTGAATGCTTTTTGTGCCAGGACACCTGCCATGTGCTGCGCAACCATGGCAAATGGGATTTCGCCGGGCCGCGGTTTATGCTGCGCAACGCATCCCTGGCCATGCACCCCCTGGATACCGAAGACCGCCTGCCCGCCCTGAAGGATGAGTTTCATCTTGGGTACTGCAACATCACCAAATGCTGCACCGAGGTGTGCCCGGAAAATATCCAGATCACCGATAACGCCATCATCCCCCTCAAGGAGCGGGTGGCGGGCCGTTATTATGACCCCCTTTCCTGGCTGTGGGGCAAACTGACCGGCCGCTGGTAGGCGGGAGGGGAAGGCGGTCCGGGTGCAGCCTTCCGTTTTCCGGGTTGAGGGGGGGAAAAAGCGGAGTGAACCGGACCCCTTTGGCTTCCAGGGTCCGCACCATCTGTTTTTGGCATCCCTGGCCCAATTCACCCCCCACCAACAGGCAGATGTTTTCCCGCTGCTGGAAGGATAAAATCAATTCCACCAGAAAATCCACTCCTTCCCTGTCAGGGGGTTCCATGAATGGAGGAACTGCGGGTTCTCGGGATTGCGGCAGAGGGCATTGGCGGCACAACATATCCGCCAAAAAAACATAGTGAAAATTGTTTTTTTGGGCCAGCCAATGCAAAATCCGGGGATTGAACGGCTCCTCCTCTTTTTTTAACCCGGCAAACCCCAGGGGGGGAATCAAAGGGGTTGGTTCCAATTTCCTCTCATCGCAACGCAAATCCACCGCAATGGAAACATTGTTCATCCTCAGAGTGTTTGCCAGGTGATGGATGGATTCCCCATCCACCCTGTACGCAAAAACCCGCAATTCGTCTTTTGTCTTTCCATCGGTTGCAACCAAATCAGCACCAACCCCTTTGTTATCCGGCGGGGTTGGTGTTTTATCGTTAGTCTCCGGCTGGATTTGTGCCGGAACCAAAATGATTGTAAATCCAGCCATACGGTGTACCGGTTCAAAAGGCTTGGGGGCAGAAAATCAAGGGGGCGGCCATTCCAGAACTTTTCCTGCCTGCTCAAAACACCCAGAAAAAAACTTGGAAGAACGACCCTGCACACGGTTGGTTGAAACCGCCCAATTTGTGAGGACAACCAAAGGGGGCAAACCGTTCGCTCTTGTAAGGGGTATGAAGTAAATGTTTTTATGACAAATGATATTAATTGCAAATTGGGAGGGATTGTCAACCGGGAAATGAACAAATAGGGTTAAAACAGGACGAGGGGTGGGTCGGATTTTTATTCGGAAATCCGAATTATGGATGAAGCGTTATCATTCCAAATGGTTCCAGCCGCCGGGGGGCAATTCACGACCATCCAGGGATACCCCCGTGCCTGATTTCACCTGTCCGATGGGAATGGCTCCCAAAGGGGCAAACAGGGTTTGTTGGTCGGGGGGGCAGGTAAACAACAATTGATAGCCATCCCCCCCATGCAGCGCCCAATCCAAAGGGGAGGTTTGTTTGTGTTGAGCAAAGGCTTTCAGTGCGGGCGAAAGGGGAAGCCTGGCGGATTCCACCGCCAAATGGATTTCACCCGCTTTGGCCAGATGGTTCAATTCAGAGGATAACCCATCAGATATATCAATGGCCGCTGTGGCATGTTTCGCCAACGCCGCGGCCATATCGCAACGGGCCTTGGGCCTCAACCATCCGTTGGCCAACGCGGCCCCGTAGGGGGGCAGGGATTCCATCGGTTTCATAGGGTCTAATTCTTTCAACACCTCCAATCCGGCGGCGGCGTCCCCCAGGGGGCCGGACACCATCACCACATCCCCCGGCCGGGCGCCGGAGCGGGAAACAAACCGGTTGGCGGTGCCCACCATGAACAAATCCACGATCAGTTCCTGGGCTGTGCTGACATTCCCCCCGATGATCTGAAACCCATATTGGGATGCCCCTTCGGCCAGACCCTGGTACAGGCTGTCCAACAACACCGGGTCCCACCCCTGGGGCACCCCCAGGGAAACCAGGGCGTAAGCCGGGGACCCCCCGCAGGCGGCAATATCGCTGGCGTTGGCGGTGGCCACCCTCCAGCCCACATCTTCCAGCGGGGTGCGTCCCGAAAGCCAGTGGCGCCCCTCCACGGCAATATCGCAAGTCAGCAACATCAACCCCCCCTCATGGGGTATGGCCGCACAGTCATCCCCAATCCCCACCACTCCGGAAATCGGGGAACCCCCCATTTCCTTCAACCGCCCCGCCAACCGGTCAATCAATTCAAATTCGTCCATAAAGGCCAAATCCATTGGGTTTACCGGGTGTGTTGTGGGGGTGTTGCACCAAACCCCGCCAGGAAACAGAGTTCCCATACCCCTGCTCAGGGATTCTTCACAGCCCGCAAAAGAGGGGCGGGGTTTCTATCCCCCGATGGTGTGGTTGTTTAGGAAAGATGGAGCAAAGCCTGGGCCACATCGTCCAGGTCCTGGGGAAATAATGTGCGCAGGTCCAACAAAACCCGGTCTTCGGCCAGCCGGGCGATAATGGGGGGTGAGTTGCGGCGCAGGTGGTCGGCCAGGGATTGAGGGGTGTGCCCCTTCCAGGTCAGGGCCAGACAAAGGGTTTCTATGCGGGCTTCCGGCACGGCCCCCCCGCCGGTCAGGGATTCCCCCCGCACCACCTGCCATTCCAGCGGGCCGGGGGTTGAGGCTTGCAGCTTGGCGGTAAGGGCCTCGGCCATGGGGGTCATGTCCTCCAGGGTGCGTTCCAGCATCCCGATGGTGGGGTTGTGTTGGGGCAGGGTGGAAATATCCAGGTAGTCTTTCAGGGATTCCTCCAACAGGGCCAGCCGGATTTTGTCCATGCGCAGGCTGCGAAACAGGGGGTGTCTGGCCATGGTTTGGATGGCGGCGGACCGCCCCACGGCAATACCGGCCTGCACGCTGCCCAGCAGTTTGTCGCCGGAAAACGTGACCACATCGGCCCCTTCGGCAACCGCCTGTTGCACCGTGGGCACCCCGGCCAACGCTTTTTGGCGGAACCGGTAGAAGTTGCCGCTGCCCAGATCATGCCAAACCCCCAGGGGTTTCCCTCCGGCGGCTTGGCGTTCCCTGTTGACCGATTGGGCCAGACCGGCCAGTTCCCCCACGGATACCTCTGCCACAAAGCCGGTCATGGAAAAATTGGAACGGTGAACTTTTAGCAAACCGGTGGTTTTGGGAGTGACCGCGGCCTGATAATCGGCCAGCCGGGTTCGGTTGGTGGTGCCCACCTCCACCAACCGGCAGCCGGATTGCCGCAGAATGTCCGGCACCCGGAAGGCCCCGCCGATTTCCACCAACTCCCCCCGGGAAACAATCACCTGGCCCCCTTTGCCCAAAGCGGCCAGCAACAACAGCACCACGGCGGCGTTGTTGTTGACCGCCAGGGCGGATTCCCCCCCGGAAAGGCGGGCCAGCAGGTGAGGGGCCTGCCCCCCCCGCCCCCCCCGTTTTCCGGTGGAAAGATTGTATTCCAGGTTGGCGTATCCATGGGCCAGTTCCCAGGCGGAACGGGTCAACCGGGGGGTCAGCACCGCCCGCCCCAGATTGGTGTGAATCACCACTCCGGTTCCGTTGATCACCCGCCGCAGGTGATCGGGGGGCGGGGCGGCCAGGGCGGCGGCCAATCCATCCAGGATGATTTGGCGGGTGATGGAGCCATCCGGGGTGTGGGCCAGTTTTTCACGGGACTCATTCAAAAAAGCCGCAACCCGGTGGCGCACCGGTTTGCCGTGGGGCAGCCCCAGGGTTTTCAGGTGGCCGTCCGCCTGGGAAATGGAAGGCACCACCTGCAATCCAGCCCCGGAAGGCTTTTCGCCTTTGAGGGAATCGTTTTTTTTGGGAGGAGGCAGGGCCATGATTTGGGGAGACCGCTTGGGGTTTGGGGCAGAAAGGTTAGGGCCGTTTCACCGGTTTTTTCGGCAGCCGACTAAACCCGCCCATCCCTTTTTTGGTCCGGCGGGCCATCCGCCGGGCCGCCCAGCGGTTGACCATATGCAACAGGGCCACTGAAGCCAGAACAATTCCCACCTGGGCAAAGGCCTGATAGGTTTTGTCCATGGTTGCGGTTTGGTGAAGGGTTTGCTTTTTAACGGGTGTAAAGCCGGTTTACACCCAAACCCGCCGGTGGGCCAACAGGGGAAGCCTACGCGATGCGGGAGAAGTTTGCCAGCAGGGCCAAGCCGGGGTTTTGGCTTTTTTCGGGATGAAACTGGACCCCCCACACATTGCCCCGGCGCACAATGGAGGGAAACAACCCGTCGTAGTCGGTAAGGCCCAACCCGTCATCGGGGGTTTCCAGCACCCCACGGTAGGAGTGAACAAAGTAAAAATGGCTGTGGTCCGGGATGCCCTCCAACAACGGGTCCTGCCGGGTAAAGGCCACCGTGTTCCAACCCATGTGGGGCACTTTCAAGCCGGGTTTATCGGGAAACCGCACCATTTGTCCGGGAACAATTCCCAAACCCTGATGGCGGCCGTTTTCCTGGCTGGCGGAAAACAGAACCTGCATTCCCACACACACCCCCAGCAGGGGCGTTCCCAGGGCCACAATTTCTTGGACCGCCTGGTCCATTTCCTGGCCGCGCAGGTGGTCCATGGCGGTCTGAAACGCTCCCACACCGGGCAAAATCACATGGCTGAAGCCGGAAAGTTCCTCCGGCCGGGTGACGAATTCCGCGGGCAGATTTTGGTAATCCAGGGCGTTTTTCAGATTTTGAAGATTGCCCACATTGTAATGGATGATCGCGATGCGGGGCTTCATAACCGTCCTTTGGTGGAGGCCACCCCCCGGCGGCGGGGGTCCAACGCCGCGGCATCCGCCAACGCCCTGGCAAAAGCCTTAAACAGCCCTTCGGCCTTGTGGTGATCGTTCTGGCCGTACAGCACCGCCATGTGAAGGGTTAGCCCGGCGGAAATGGCCAGGGACTTGAAAAAATGGAGGATCATCTGGGTGTCCAGTTCACCCAGCCGGGGGGTGGAAAATTCCCCCTGAAACACAAAATCTGGCCGACCGGAGCAATCCAGCACCACCCGCACCAGGGTTTCATCCATGGGGTAGTAACAGTGG